>CASDUM010000001.1 GCA_949283985.1 uncultured Mycoplasmataceae bacterium
ATAAATACTTCAACCTTAACATTAGTTATTTTTCACTAATTTATATATAAATAATAAAATAATTGCTCACATATTTTTATAATCAAAAATATTCAAAATATCATCGTTTAATATTAGTCAAAAATAAAAAAATGAACAAATTCCAAAAAATAAAATTTGGGGATTCATTCAATTTTAAAAATATCTGTTAAATTAAGATTATATTTTATTTGATAATTCAGATCACTTACTAATATCAAAATTATCGACATCATTTTTTGTAAAATGATAGTAGAAATCTGAATAGAATTTATATGTGTTATTATATGCGCTTGTTTCAAATTCAACCCAATAAATACCATGGTTTGTATTTGATGGTGCATTAATATATCATAATTTTTGATAATAACTATTTGATGTTAATGAAGATTTATCAACTGTTACTGATTCAATTGTTTCGATATTTTTAGTATCTGCATTTATATATTTAAAATTTAATTTAATTGGATTATCAACATTTATCATATTATTTAATTTGAAATTTAGAGTAATATTATTTTGATATCAATTACTATTTTTAGTTGAATAATTTGTATTTAAATATGATGAAGTTCTTAATCCTTCATATTCAGGTAATTTTTTACGATCAACTATTTTAACTTCAAATGTTTTTGATCTTACTTTTGTGTCTCTTAATCCATATGGGTAATATTCAAAATAATAGTATCCATTATAGTCACCACCAACATCAGATTTTTTTACACTTATTCCTGATCCAGTTAAATATAGTTCTTCTTTAATTTTTTTAAAGTTACTATTTTTATCTTTTGAATGATATATATCAAAAGCTATATTGTTATCATTTTCTTTGAAATCAGTAAAATTATCAATCACTATTAACTTATTTAATGGTAAATAACCTATGCTATCTTCAACATATGATCTATCGAATTCATAAACATCGCATAACTCATTCATTTTAATTAAACCTTCATTAACTAAATCTGGAATGAATTCGTCATATTTCACTTCAAGTTCTTGTAATGAATCAATATAATTAGTTATTAATCCTTTATTTATATTTTGTTCTAAATCATATAAATATTGCATAAAATCACGTTTAACTTTAGGTAAAACTTTATTGTTACGATCATTTGTTCCTGTTAAATATGTTCCAGCAATTGTTCTATATAAAACAATTTTACGTCAAAGTTTAGTTTTATCGTCCGTTGAAGAATTTAGAAAATCATACTCATCTTGAGTTAATTCCAATTTTGCATATTCTTTATTTTTTCATGAAAACGACTTTAATGGATTTGATGTATAGTAAATTTCACCATCCTTTATATAAAAATTAAATGTTGTTTTTAATGATCCACTTTGTAATAATACAGTTTTTTTAACTAATTTATATTGTTTAGTTTTTAAATTAAAAATTACAAATCTAACAACATTGTTTTGATGATTATTTTTTACACTACATAAAACAATATTTTCATTATAACCAAATGCATATCTATTTTCTATTTCTTTTTCTTGAAATAAATTACATACTTCACTATCTACATTATCAAAACCAAGATTATTTGGATCAGTATTTAAAGGGTTTGATAAGTCAATAACGACTTCGTAATTATTTGAAGTTATGAATTTAGATCTTACTAATTTATTACCATTTCCATCATAACAAAGATAATATCAATAACCATCATTATAAACAATATTACTTTTATTACCTATTGATAATAATGTATTAGGTATATTATTAGTTTCAACAGAATTATTTAAATACAATGTTTGTCATGGAGCATTAAAGAAC
Organism: uncultured Mycoplasmataceae bacterium; assembly: GCA_949283985.1. Lineage (GTDB taxonomy): Bacteria > Bacillota_I > Bacilli_A > Mycoplasmatales > Mycoplasmoidaceae > CAMREV01. Next base: position 1,799 of record CASDUM010000001.1, read on the forward strand.
AAATTAAAATTATAATGAGCGCCTGTTGGATAAATTTGATATGGATCTTTTGAGAAATTAAATAGAACATTTTCTTTATTTAATTTATTAGATTGTGGAAAAAATGATATAGGTCCATCAAAACCAGTGGAAGCACTATAAGCAAATGTTGGATCCATTCCATATCATTTCTTTGTATCTAATCCATTTAAATCAGTCATATAAACTCAAACTATCTCGTGCATCGCATTAAAATCAACTAATTCAATATTAGTACACATTGGCAATGCAGGGACACCAACAATATTACATAATAGAGCAAACGTACTTGCAAAATCTGCACAAACACCATTACGATTAGCTATTGTTGCTTCAAATGAAGTAGAATCTTTATACTCAAAGCAATTTGCCACATAAAAGAATGCAGTGATTGCTTTATCAACATCAGTCATATCATAACTAACAAGATTTAAGAAATCATTAATAAATTCAATAAGTGAATTTTTGTATTCACCTTGAATCAATCATTTTTCTGCATAATAATCAAATATTGCGCCCTTAAATGTTGTAAGTTTGTCAACATAGTGTTTTTTCGACATAAATTCAGGATTATTTTTAAATTCTGGATTTATGACATTTCCTTGTTCATCTTTTATTGATATTTTAAAAACTGGGTTTGAAAAACTAAAATATGGAAAATATTTTCATCTAGTTGTTATTCATCTAGCAAAAGCATCAGCCATTAATGTTGCGTCAATCTTTCTTTCTCCAAATGTCACATCAACATAATTAACATTTGCAAAATGCTCATCTAACATATTTACTAAATCATCCTCTGTTATTAAATCATCAGCGACTTTTGGTAATAATACATCACCTCAATCACTTCTATTGGAAGTATCTTCATCTACTGGCGGGATTGATGATAACGTTTTGAAATTTGTAAAAGTAATTTGTTTCGAAGTTCATTGTGATTGACTTGAACTATTTGAAGCTTTTGATAAACTAACATTAAAAGTCAATTCACCATTACTATCATCCGAACTAATAGAATTAATAGATAAATTTGAATTTCAATCAAAATTACTTGGAACATTATTTAGAATGAATATTTGTTCTTTGCATTCAATTATTCTATTTTTTATTCATTCTACATCTATATCAGATGGTAATTTATTTTGATCACCAAATTCAAAACTTGACTTTGAATTAAATGATATAGAGTAGTAATCAATTGGTACTTCGTTTGAATTTTCTTTAATTTTAAATCCTGAAAATTCTAATTTATCACTTAATATAGAGTCACCATTCAAATTAGAATTATTAAGTTTACACTTAAAATTAATAATCCCTTTAGCATCATCATAAGATTGATTTAAAATAACTAAATTTTTGTTATAAAAACCTTCATCTTTTTGATAATAATTATTGAAAAGAAGATGTCTCCTTGCAATCGCTGATTTTTTTATATTAAACTCATTAAATTCAGAAGCATAAACATTCGATAAATTTAGGTTGTCACCTTTAAAATTTTTATTAAAAGTTATGTTATAAGAATTAGAATTGCTTGAATTAGTTGATTCACTTGAATTATTACTACAAGAATTTAGAAAAAGAATTCCAATAGAACTAACTAAAGCAATTGAAGATAAAGCAAGCACTGATGATAAAGCAATTATTGATAGTTTGAAGCGATTTTTTTTCATAAGTACCTCTTATAAAAATATTTATTAAAGTGCTTATAAATATTTTTATACCTTTATTATATATTATTTTTTAAAATTATTATTTATTAAAAAATATATCTCCTGATACATTTTATATGAGATTAAATTTGAAAAAAAGGGTTTGATTGCTTTCAAAATGTCATAATAAAATAAAAAACAAACACTTATATTTACTAGTGTTTGTTTTAAACTTACAATACCATCCATGACTGTGCCACAGAGATGCTCAATAATTATCCATTAAGCAATGATATTGCTAACATTTTATTATGAGGTTCCTAGGTGTGAAATCTTAAAAAGATTTATTGTTACTTCATCCATTCTTAAATAACACTAAAATATTATATCAATCAATTTTTAACTTATTAGAGGTTACATCAAACTACTTTCAATTTATTGTTGGCCAACAACAAATGTCCAATAGAAAATGTAACATAACATCAGTAACTGTCTCGATGAAGCAATCCCTGACGACCGATAAATATTTTTATATTAAATAATAAACTTCCAAAATAACTCATTCTAGATAAGAAACTATCACAAATCGAGAACTAAGTAATAGCTTTGTAATCACACTGAACTAGAAATGAACATAATGAAAGCGCAATATCTTGATCAACAATTTATTATTGCGCATTTCTATTATATTACACTTTTTATTTTTTTCAAACAATTTTATGTTATTTTTATTATTTTTTTAAAAAGCAATAATTTTCTACAAATGTAAAAATTTGTGAAGAATGCAATATTTTTAATAATTTTCACGGAAATAAATCATTGATTTAAGTATCATGTCGCAAATATATTTACTTATTTTTAAAATTGTGTAAGCAATGAAATAAATTAAACTATAATAAATTAATAATGATTTTGGAGAATATACATGCCTTTTACAGCACAAGTAAATAAAGATTTTTTTATTAAAAATGATGAAATTGTTCTAAGTGATGAATATATACAAAAAAATAAATGAAAATTTAAAAAAATCACTGGAAGTAGAGTAGCTTCTATTTTAAATTGTAATGAATATGTAACAGATGTAAAAACATGATGCATGATGGTTGGTATCTACAGAGAAGAAATGGATCAAACTTTAGCAGAAGCTGGAAACATCATAGAACCAAAGATTAGAGAATATGTTGAAAAAAGATTTGGTGTTAAATATCTTTGCTATGATCCATCTAAAATTGGATGAGATGTTTTTAAGGATAATGACATTTTTGGTGGCATACCTGATGGAGAACCAATTAATGAAAAAGGTGAAATAGATTATAATAGTAAAAAAATGTTGGAAATAAAAACAACATCTATTGATTCTTTTCAATACGTCAAGGAAAAAGGTGGGTTAATGTTGAAAAAAGATAAGAATGGAATGCCAATTGTAAAAAAGAAAAATGGTAAGTTGGAAAAATGATTTGATTCTAATGATAATATTGTGATTCCGAAGGAATATCAATTGCAATTAGCACTATATCTTTATCTAAGAAAAGTTAAAACTGGAATGTTCGCTATAGCTTTTCTAAAAAAAGAAGACTATGCATATCCAAGTGATTTTAATATTGACAGTACTTTAATTAAAACTGTTGACTTTAGAATAAACCTAGATGAATTTGAAAAAGTAATAAAAATTTTAAAAAGTTGATACGAAAACTACATTGAAAAAGGCATAAGTCCAAAAATTAAACAAAAAGACATTAATTGAATAAAAGAAGAATTAAATAATGAAATCTAGTAATATTTTGATATTAAGAGAAGAATTACAACTTTCACAAAATGAAATAAATAATGTAAACCACTTTAAAAAAAACATAAGGGAAATTAAATCAAATTTTTCTTATGATAATTTTTTGTTTTTTTTATATGGAGAATTTGTACAACATAACAATATTTCATATAAAGTTAAATTTGTAAAAGATGTAACTCTCAATAAAATTATGTTTTATTGTGAATATTGTAATTCTTCAATTTTATCACAAAGAAGATTTTCATGCACCCACACAAACGCATTAATCGATGATTACATAAGAAAAATATTAAAGAAAAATGAAATTTTTGACATTGATTTTATTCTTGCAAAAAATGGAGATAGTAATTTAGATTTCTTTTTTGGAATAAGTTTAAGGTTATCAAATGAACTGTCATTATTGATGAATAACGATAATTATATAAAAGAAATTTTGATATCATTTGATGAAAAAGAATTCATAGAGAAAAGTAATGCGAACTCTTTAAAATTAATAAAATTAAAGGAATTTATTTCCACAGATAATAAAGATAATGACTTTTATCTAGAAAATATACATCTATTTAAGTTTGCTCATTTCAATGGAAAGTTTAGTGAATATAGTAATATAGAACATATAAAAAATGATCAATTAAAAATAGAATTTAAATCATCATTAAATAAATATGAATTATCAAATTGAAATAATTGTAATAAATCATATATATCAAATATTAATAATAAGTCGTTTATTATTATGGAGTCTGAAAATGGAGTAGTGATATCTAAATTTTCAAGAAATATATTTGATAAACTAAGTCAGTTTTTAAATTATACATCATCATCACCAAAAAATATGGTTAAGATTTTTACTAATATTCTTGATAATAATTTAGAAAAATTTATTGACAACAAATCAAGCATTCCTAGTATAGAATTGTTCCATAAATCTATTTATGAAAATTGAAAATATGAAGTAGAAATTTATGATAAAAACATTAATGAAGAAGATTCTATTTGCATAAAAATAAAATTTATAATTAATGATACTACGTATTTTCTAGATTTTTCTGAAAAATCAAGATGAATCCTTTCTTTTGATCCAACGTTATTATACGATCTAGAGGAATTAAAAAAAATAAGCACATATGAAGATGGTTTATTTATAGTTAAAGGTAATGAAAATATTCAAAAACTAGAAGCTATTGTAAAAAAGATAAACAGAAATAAAAAAATTAATTTATTTGTTGATTCAAAATATGTAATATCAACAAATAAAAAAAATATTGACTTCAATATCTCTTTTAAAAATAGTGTTTGCAAACTTGAATTTAGTGGTTCAGATTTGACAGAAGAAGAAATTATTGAATTACTTTTGAAATATAAAGATAATAAAAATCTTATTAAATTGAACAACAACAAAATAATAAACATGTTAAATTTTGATATTCTAAGTCTAGAAAAAAAATTAGGTAATATTGGATTATCTATCGATGATGTTGTTCAAAATAATTTATACATTAATAATGAAATGACTTTTTTTATTAATTCAAGATTAAATAATAGAGAAATAACAAATTATGTAAATAAGTTCAACAATTATGAAAACAAATTAAAAATATCTAATAATTTAATGCAGATTTTAAAAAAACATCAAATTGAAGGTTCTA
>CASDUM010000002.1 GCA_949283985.1 uncultured Mycoplasmataceae bacterium
TCAAAATTATTAATAATTTCAGCATTTTTACTAGGTTTATTTTTTTTATCTAGAAGTACACCATTCCTTCCTTTATTAATTAAAAATCTAGCAGATGAAAAAGTATCTCTAATAGTTATTGGAATTCCATTAGATAAAGCTTCTACACATACAATTGGTAATCCTTCATAATCTGATGTTAGTATTAATGATTTACTTTTTGGTAATATATCATTAATTATTTGATTTGTTTTCATTATACCTTTATACTCTATCTTCTCGTTACTTTGTCCATTGAACCCAACAATAACAATATTATCTTTTAGATAATTAGACATTTTAATTAAATGATCTATTCTTTTTTGTTTTGTGTTTCTTCCTATAAATAAGTGATATTTTCCAATTTCATTATTTTGTTTCATTGAATTACTAATGTATGGAACATACAATTGATAATATTCTTTATTTTTTTTAATGTGCTTTTTAAATTCGTATGTATCAAATTCAGTAAAATTAATTATTATGTCAGAATAATAAAATTTATTTTTTAAAAATAATAATTTAAGAATTAATTTTGTTTTAATGTTAAATATCATTTTTGATGTAACATGTTGAATACATATATTTTTACATTTTTGTATTTTGAACCCTCCGGCTAAAGGGTAATTAAAAATGATTAAATCTATTGAATTTTTTTCTATATATTTTTTTAAAAAATTTTTTTCTTTTCAAAGATCAAAAATAAATTTCATCTTTTTATAATTATTAAAATTTGGTAAATTACTTATTTCTTTATGGAATATATATTCATAATTAATATCTAGTTTATCGTTAACAATCCCTGAGGACTTATTATATGTAATAAGTTCAGTGACATTATATTCATTAGATATTGAATTAATAACTTCTCTAATATAACTATTTGCTCCTCCAATACAATAGTCTGGCTCTCTGCAAACGAACAAAATATTTTTCTTTTTCATTGTAATATAAGTTATAACAAATAATTTATAACTCCTCCATAAATAAAATGTATAATAATTATAATTTATTCAAAGGAAATTATGAAAAAATCAACAGCTAGAAAATTAAGATTTTCATTTATTGGAAAAATAATTTTTAATATAAGAGTAACCGATAAAATAGCAAGAAAATTTTTTTTAAATAAATTTACAAACGATTATTATTCTAAGACAACTTTAAATTGAAAAAAAATAAATGATGAGTTATTTCCTATATTAAAAAAATACAAATGTTTTTTAGGGCATGGCGCAGCATTATTTCTTATTAGAGATGGAATGATAAAAGAAAATCAAGATTTAGACTATGATATGTATGAATTAGATGATTACAATAATTTCATTGATGATATGAAATCTTTAGGATACAAACTTGTGTCTATCGGAAAGGAAAATGACAGGGAAGTAATGTTTATATTTGAAAAGAATAAATGTTATATTGATTTTTTTATAATGGCCGACCACACTAAATATGGATTTTCTATTAAAACGATTTCATATGAAAAAATAAAAAATTATTTTAAAGAAGACGGAAATTTTCTTTCTACCAATAAATCAATAATATATTTAAGAAAAATTAGAGATCCGAATATAACAATGAAATATATTGATGGAGAAAAAATTTTTCTTCCAGAAAAATACAATGAATACTTTGAAGATATTTATGGAAAAGATTGAATGACTCCAAAGAAATATTACAATTGAGCATTAAACCCAAAAACAAATATACCAATAAAAATTAAAAAAAACATAAAGCATTATGTTAGCAGAGAATATTTAAAAGAAATTATATAGGAGAGTTATGACTTATGCAATTATTTTAGCTGGTGGTTTTGGAACAAGAATGAAGAATTCACTAATACCAAAACAATTTATGAATTTAAAAGGTAAACCAATTATTACTCATACAATAGAAAAATTTTTATTAGTTGATAGTATAGATAAAATCATTATTCCATGTAAAGAAGATTGAATTCAGGAATTGGAGCAAATGATAAATAAGTATACACCTTCAGAAAAAATAAAAGTTATTACTGGTGGAAATTCAAGGAATATGTCTATTAAAAATTCAATAGAATATATAAATTCGTTATCTCCATCAAAAGAAGATGTAATTATTACACATGATGCAGTAAGACCATTCTTGTCAATAGAAATAATAAAAAATAATGTAAAAGAAGCCAAATCCAATGAAATGGTTATAGATACATGTGTGAAAGCAGTAGACACAATAGTACAATCTAAGAATAATGATATTATTGATAACATACCAAATAGAGATAAATTATATTTAGGACAAACACCACAATCTTGTAAATATTGAATTGCTAAACAAATATATTCAAAAGAGTATGATGAATACCTATTTTCATCAACTGACTTATGTAGATTAGCTATTGAGAACAATATTAAAACTAAAATAGTTGAAGGAGATTATTTTAACATAAAAATAACAACTGATTTTGATATGTATTTAGCAAAATTAATAATTGGTGAAGAAAATGAATAATTTTAGATATAGATTAGTATCTCCAAAAAACATACAAAAAATACCAGTTATCGAAGAAATAACAAGTAATGATGTCATTATTAGACCAGATTATTTGTCAATATGTGCTGCTGATCAAAGGTATTATTTTGGATTGAGATCACCAGAAATATTAAAGAAAAAACTGCCTCTTTCATTAATTCATGAATGTATTGGAACAGTTATTAATAATAACGGTAATAATGATTACAAAAATGGAGATAAAGTTATCCTATACCCAAACATCATAGATGAACATCACGAATTAGAAAATTATGATTATAAATCAAAATTTATGAGTTCTAGTATTGATGGTTTTATGCAAGAAATAGTTGTAATTAATAAAAGTAATTTAATAAAGATAGAAAATTATTTTGAAGATTACTATGTTATGGTTTTATCTGAAGTGTTATCCGTTGTTATTCATGCGATTGATTCAATTCATGATAGATTACTAAAATCAAACATAATATCGTTATGAGGTGATGGAAACTTATCGTATTTATGTCATTTATATATAGAACATGAATATCCTGATAAAAAAATTATTATATATGGAATCGATGAAGAAAAATTAAAGTTATTTTCGAATAAATATAAAACAATAAATACAATTAATGATAATTTTAAAATAGAAGAATCTGATGTTTGTATAGAAATGGTTGGTGGGATTAAATCAGAAAAAATTATAGATGACATAATAAATACAATTAATCCAGCAGGAACGATTTTGTTATTAGGTGTATCAGAAAACAAGATAAATATTAATACAAGAATGATTTTAGAAAAAGGTTTAACAATAATTGGAAGATCAAGAAGCCCAAAGACATCTTTTGAAAAAGCAAGAGATTTCATTTATAATAATTTTTATAAAGTATCCAAAATTATTACAGAAATTATTGATGTTAAAAACATTGAAGACATAAAAAATAGTTTTGAAAAATCATTAACTAATAAGTATAAAACAGTAATGAAATGAGAAGTTTAAATGAATGATAAATTAAAAGTGCTTAATATTACAAACTATAATCATGGAGTTTTGGGTGGAGTAGAAAATTATAATAGGAAAATTTATGAGTGCTTTCCCAATTTTACTTTTTTTGAAATACCATTATTAAAATCAAAAAAAGATAATATGTTGCCTAAAATAAAAAATGTAAAAATTATTGATGATATAAATTTTTTTCAACCTATTTTGACATCAAATAATATTTTGACGAAATTAAATAAGGTAAGAAATAGAAATAGTCAAATGAATGATATTTCAGATGAAATTGAAAACATCATAAGAAAAGAGAATATTGATATCATTCTAGTTAATACCACATATTTTTTCAACAAATATTTTTTCAACAAATATAAAGAAAATTTAGTATTAGTTCAACATGTGTCGCCTGAATTTTATTTTCATGATTTCAATTTTATTGATGATTGAAAACAAGTTAAAATGTCATTGCTAAAAAGAATATTGAATTTCTGAATAAAAATAAGATTTCCAATAATCAATCACATCAAATATTTTGTTGTTTTTGACAAGGTTAACGAAGATATTTTTAAAAAAAAATACAAAAATAAAAAAATAACATTTTTTCCTATTAACATACCTTCTGAATATTCAGTTTGTGATATTAAAAAAAATATTAAAAAATATGATTTTGTTTCTCCTATAAGATTGGAAAAGCAAAAAAATATTGATGGGTTAGTTGACTTCGCAAAAGACAACCCGAATTATAAATTTGTAATTTGTGGAGAAGGGAGCGATGTAGATAAAATAAAACATATAAAAAATATTTATTATATGGGGAAACTAAATAAAAGCGAATTAAAAAAAGTTATGTGTAGTTCAAAATACGTTTTATTATTTTCGTTCTATGAGGGATTTCCTACATGCATATCAGAAGGATTCTCGCTTGGTGTCCCAGCCATTTCCACTAATACATATCCTAGTTCAAAATATTTAATAGGTGATAATTTAGATAGAGGATTTATTTTTGATCTAAATAACACTAATGAAATAAATAAATTTATAGAAAGTAATGATTACTTAACTACATCAAATAATTGTTTGAGATTTTCAAAAGAAAATTTAACACTAGATAAATTTAGAGAATCTTGAAAAAAAGTAATAAGTTTTATAAAGGAGTAGTTTTAATGAATATAACTTTTTCTATTATAGTTCCTATTTACAATGTGAAAGAAGAGTACCTTCATAAAATCCTTAAAAATATAAGATGTCAAACATATAAAAATTATGAAGTTATATTTATAAATGATTGCTCAACAGATATTGAAACAATAAAATTTTTAAAAATTACAAATTTTAATAAAAATGAATTAATCATACATAATAAAAAAAATATCGGATTAGGTATGACAAGAAATATTGGTATATTAAATTCTAAAAATGATTATTTAATATTTATAGATCCCGATGATGAAATACCAAATAATTTTTTATACATTATAAAACAGAATATTATCAACACGAACAAAAAGTTTGATATATATCATTTTAATTATATGATTTATGACGGCGAAACAATTAAAGAAAATAAGAAAGAAATAAAATTATCAAATTCAGTTAATATATACGGTGGAATGAGTTGATTAAATGCTTATAAAAAATCATTTATTATTAAAAATAAATTATTTTTTTTAGAAGATAGAATAATTCATGAAGATGAATATTTTATAATGAAAATTTTGGAAAAAACAGAATTAATTTTTGTGATAAAAAAATTTTTATATATTTACAATAAATCAAATGCCAATTCAATAACATCTTTATCATCATCAACAAACAGTTTATTGAATTTGAGCATTATAGCAAAAGAGATAATAAATTTCAATTTTAATGAATTATTATTTAATTATTCTCTAAGATTTTTATACTTTCCAATACATTATATTTCGTTAAAAGATAATGATGTAAAATTTAATTTTTTTCTAAAGGTTACAAGAAGTTTTAATGAAATAACTAAAAAGTTAAAAAAGGAAAAATTAATAAATAATAGCGACATATCATTGATTAGGAAAATTTACATTTTTCTTAGATATAAAATTCCATTTGTGTTTCTATTATATTTATTTTTAAAAAGATAAAGGAGTTACAATGAAATTATTAATATTATTTGGAACTAGACCTGAAGCAATAAAAATGGCACCTATAATATTAGAATGTAAGAATCAAAATGTAGATTATGATGTTTGTATTACAGGTCAGCATAAAGTAGTTGAAAAAATGCTAAAAAAACTTAATGTTGATTATGATTTTAATTTAAAAATAATGAAAAAAAATCAGACAATTAATTATGTTTTTTATGAAACATTAAGAAAACTGGAAAAAAAAATAAAAAATAAATATGATTATGTATTGGTTCACGGAGACACAACAAGCGCAGCGGCTGCATCCATATGAGCATTTAACAATAAAATAAAAATTGTCCATGTTGAAGCTGGATTGAGATCTAAGAATTTATATGATCCGTTTCCAGAAGAAATGAATAGACAAATTATTGATAGAATATCATATTTACATTTTGTACCGCTTAAGGAAAATTTAAATAATTTGTTAAAAGAAAATATTGATAATTCATCAATTCATGTTGTAGGCAACACAATTATAGATTCTATTTTGAAAGTTCTTGAAAATAAAGAAGAACAAAATTCAAGTAAACAAGTACTTATAACTTGTCATAGAAGAGAAAATTTTGATAAAATGGAGATAATATTTAATTCAATTTTAGAATTGTCAGATAAATATAGTGATTATAATTTTATTTTCCCTATGCACCCGAATAAAAAAATACAAAAAAAAGCTTTATCAATTTTAGGAAATAAAAACAATATTTTACTTATAAATCATTTGGACTATTTTGATTTCATAAAAAAATTAAATGAAAGTGAATATGTAATAACTGATTCTGGTGGTGTGTTAGAAGAATCATTCTTTTTATCAAAAAAAGTGCTAATAGTAAGAAACACTTTAGAAAGAAAAGAGTTTTTAAATGA
>CASDUM010000003.1 GCA_949283985.1 uncultured Mycoplasmataceae bacterium
AAAAAGAAGAAAAACATAGAAAAATGCTATGAAAGTCAATTTCAATAAAACTTTTCTAATTATTGATACTTCTTCTATTTTTCTAAATTCATAATTTATTATTATTTCATGAAATTGTTTTATTGATCAACCAAATTTATTTTTTCTAAAATATGAAAATATAAACAATAAAAGAAAAATAATAAACAAATAGATTGATTCCATTTTATACCTCAAATTTCATATAAGTAAATTATATATATATATATATATTGTCAAGTGCAATTGCAAAGAATTTGTCGAGATAGTAAATATTTTGTCTATTTAAATAATTTATTTAAGTTGAGAATTATCACATTAGTAAAAAAATAATAAATTTAGCACTTTTTTACCTAAAGTGCTAATTTTGTTATATAATATACTTATAAATGATATAAGGAGATAAAAATGGGAAATAAAATTATAGGTATCGATTTAGGTACAACAAACTCATGTGTTTCTATTCTAGAAAATGGAAAACCAAAAATTATTGAAACTCCAGAAGGTAAAAGAACAATTCCTTCTGTAGTGGCTTTTAAAGGTGATGAAGTAATTGTTGGTGAAGCTGCAAAAAGACAAATGATTACTAACCCTAATACAATTCACTCTATTAAAAGATTAATGGGTACTGGAAAAAAAGTTACTGTAAATGGTAAAGAATATACTCCAGAAGAAATTTCAGCAAAAATTTTAATGTATATTAAAAAATGTGCTGAAGATAAATTAGGTGAAAAAATTGAAAAAGCAGTTATTACTGTTCCTGCATATTTTAACGATGCTGAAAGACAAGCTACAAAGAATGCTGGTAAAATTGCAGGTTTAGAAGTAGAAAGAATTATTAATGAACCAACTGCTGCTGCTTTAGCATATGGTATTGAAAAATTAGATAAAGAACAAAAAGTATTAGTATTTGACCTTGGTGGTGGTACGTTCGACGTTTCAATTCTAGATATGATGGATGGAACTTTTGAAGTATTAGCAACTGCTGGTGATAATAAACTTGGTGGTGATGACTGAGATCAAAAAATTATTGATTGATTAGTTGAAGAAATTAAGAAAGAACATAGCGTTGACTTATCAAATGATAAAATGGCAATGCAAAGATTAAAAGATGCTGCAGAAAAAGCTAAAATTGAATTATCTGGTTTAAAAGAAACAATCATTCAATTACCTTTTATAGCTCAAAATTCTAATGGTCCAGTTAACGTTGAAATTACATTAACTAGAGCTAAATTTGAAGAATTAACAAGAGATTTATTAGAAAGAACTAGAATTCCTGTAGAACAAGCATTAAAAGATTCTAAACTATCTGCTAGTCAAATTGATAAAGTATTATTAGTTGGTGGTTCAACAAGAATGCCAGCTGTTCAAGAACTAGCTAAAACACTATTAGGAAAAGAACCTGATAAAAATTTAAATCCAGATGAAGTTGTATCATTAGGTGCGGCTATTCAAGCTGGTGTATTAATGGGAGATGTAAAAGACATTCTTTTATTAGATGTTACTCCATTAACTTTAAGTATTGAAACAATGGGGGGTGTTTCAACTCCATTGATCCCAAGAAATACTACTATTCCAACATCAAAATCACAAATCTTCTCTACTGCTGCTGATAATCAACCAGCTGTTGATGTTCATATTTTACAAGGTGAAAGACCAATGGCTGCGGATAATAAATCATTAGGAAAATTCATTCTTGATGGTATTGAACCAGCGCCAAGAGGAATCCCTCAAATTGAAATTACTTTTAGTATTGATGCCAATGGTATCTTAAATGTGAAAGCTGTAGATAAGAAAACAAATAAAGAAGCAACCATTACTATTAAAGATTCAACAGGATTATCTGATGAAGAAATTCAAAAAATGGTAAAAGATGCTGAAGCTAACAAAGATGCAGATGCTAAGAAAAAAGATGCTGCAGATGTTAAATATAAAGGTGAAAGTTTTGTAAATGAAATTAAGAAAATGAAAACTACACCTGAATGATCTAAGATTGATGCTAAAACACAATCTGAACTGGAAAAAATGTCTAAAGAAATTGAAGATGAATTATCAAAAAATAATACTGATAAAGTTAAAGAATTACTTCAAACTTTTGAAAGTAAATTAATAAATGCTAAACAAGCTGCTGCTAAAGCTGCACAAGGAGCATCTGGATCTAATCCAAATGCTGGTGCAAAACCAAACCCTGGTCCTACAGGTGCTAGTCAAAATACAAGTACATCAACAAATTCTACTGACAAAAAGGAAGAACCAAAAACAGAAGAAAAGAAATAATAATAATAAAAATGAAAGTATTCAGTTTAGATTCAAAGGATGAATGTTCAAAAATTGGTGCCAATATCATCCTTGATGAATTAGAAAAAAACAAAAATTTGGTATTAGGTTTAGCAACAGGTTCAACTCCAGAATTAATGTACAACTACATAATCGATAACTTTAAAAAAAGAAATTTATCTTTTAAAGATGTTAAAACATTTAATCTTGATGAATATGTTGGATTAAAACCAAATTATGAAGACCAATCATATAGAAACTTCATGAATACATGTTTATTTAATCAAATAGATATAGATAAAAATAATACTCATTTTCCAGTAAGTTATAAAGAAATTAATGTACAAAATAACTATGATTCATATGATAAACTTATTGATGAAAATGGAGGAATAGATATTCAAATTCTAGGTATTGGAAATAATGGTCATATAGCTTTTAATGAACCTGGATCAGAATTGGAATCCAAAACAAGATTGATAGAATTAACAGAATCAACAATAAAAGCAAATTCAAGATTTTTTGACAACATTAATGATGTACCGAAAAAAGCTGTAACTATGGGCATTAATTCTATATTTAATGCCAAAAAAATAATATTATTAGCTTTTGGAGAAAATAAAAGAGAAGCAGTTGAAAAGTTAATTAATGCAAAATCTTTTGATAAAAATTGACCATGCACTTCTTTGTACAATCATGAAGATTTAACTATATTAACAGATATCCAATTTTAAAATATAAAAAATAATTAAAGGATTATTAGAATTAAACGTATCCCCTATTAGTTGACAACACTAATGGAGGATTTTTTTA
>CASDUM010000004.1 GCA_949283985.1 uncultured Mycoplasmataceae bacterium
CTTTATTCATAGTTTTATTTACAATGAAGGATTTTCTAAATATACAGAAATACAAGAAAAAATAATCCCTATAATATTGAGAGGCAAAAATGTAATTGGTATTTCTTCTACAGGTACGGGTAAAACTTTTTCATTTTTACTACCAATTATTGATTCAATTGAATTTGATAAAAAAACTATTCAATCTGTTATTATTTTACCAACTAGGGAATTAGCTAGACAAATATACACGGAAACGTTAAAATTTAAAAAATATGATAATAGATTAATTTTACAGTTTATTATTGGTGGGGAAAATTCATCAAAAAAAATCGATGAATTATTTAAAAGTCAACCTCATATTCTTATAACAACAAGTGAAAAGTTTTTAGAAATTAAGCAAAAATACAAAAAAATATTTAATGATCTTAAGTCAATAGTCTTTGATGAAGTGGATATGTTGATTGATTTAGGATTTATTGATTCATTCTCAAAAATATTAAATTCACTTAATTCTAATGTTCAGAAACTTGCTTTTTCTGCAACATTACACGATATGGTTTCTGGAAAAATTAGAAATGATTTTAAAAATTGTGACGTCATTTCAGTTTCAAAAAATATATGAAAAAATAAAAATATTAATCATTTTTTAATTCACTATTCAGATAAAAAAGAAAAGGTTTTTCAAGATCTAATTAAAACTATAAACCCATATTTTTGTATTATTTTTGCAAATACAATAAAAGATGTTGAAATTATCAATGACATTCTTAATAAAATGAAGATTAACCATAGAATGATTCATGGAAAAATAGAAGCAAGAAAAAGAAAATCAATTTTTAAAGAAATAAAATCAAATCAAATTCAATATCTTGTTGCAACCGATATAGCTTCAAGAGGTTTGGATATTGATGGTGCTTCCCACATTATTTCATGAAATCTTCCTAATGATGATGTATGATATGTTCATCGTTCAGGAAGATCTGGTAGATCAAAATATGAAGGTAATTCATATGTATTCTTCGATGATAAAAATTTAAGACAAATATCAAGATTAAAAAATAAAGATGTCAATTGAAAAAACTTAAGATATAAAGATGGCGATTTTACTCAATATGATTACAAAATAAGAGAATATAAAAGAACTAGAGATACTGAAGTAGACAATAAAATAAGAACAATAGTTAATACTTCATCAAAAAAAGTAAAGCCAAATTATAAAAAGAAAATAAATATAGAAATTAAAAAAATCAAACAAAAAGAAAAAAGAAAAAAAATAGATGAATCAATGAAGAAAGTTTTGATTAAAAAATATAAAATGGAAAATACAAAGAAAAAACAGGAGAATAGTTGTAATGAATAAATATGATATATTAAAAGAATTAAAATGAAGAGGTATAATTTCAAACATTACAGATGAAGATAAATTTAAAAAAATTTGTGAGTTAGAAAATCAAGCCGTATATGTTGGATTTGATCCATCTTTTAAATCATTACATTTAGGAAATTTTGTAATGATGAGAATGCTAAAAATGTTTAAAAAATATGGTTTTAAAACAGTTGCAATAGTAGGCGGAGCCACTGGGATGATTGGTGATCCATCGGGAAAATCAAGTGAAAGAAATTTATTAGACGCTAATACTATTAATAATAATGTTGAATGTATTAAAAAACAACTTGAAAAATATGTTAATCCAACCCACATTTTTAATAATTATGAAATTTGATCAAAAATGGATGTAATTACTTTTTTAAGAGATATAGGTAAATCTTTTAATGTTAATGTAATGCTTGAAAAAGATATTGTTAAAAATAGACTAGAAACAGGAATATCTTTTACTGAGTTTTCGTATTCAATTCTTCAATCATATGATTGAATTGAACTTAATAAAGAATTTAATGTTTCAATACAACTGGGTGGATCTGACCAATGAGGTAATATAACAGCTGGAACAAATTTATTCAGAAAAATGTACGATGATAATTATAATGTTTGTGGAATAACAATTAATTTATTAACTAAATCTGATGGAACAAAATTTGGAAAGTCTGAAGGCGGAGCAATTTATTTGGATAAAGAAATTACGCCAGCATACAATATGTACCACTTCTTAATAAATCAAAGGGATGAAGATTTAGAAAAATTGTATAAATTTTTTACTGATTTTGATGAAAACGAAATTAATAAAATTTTAAGTGAACATAATCAAAATCCAAAAGAAAGAAAAGGACAATTGATATTAACAAAAACAATTTTTGAACAAATTCATGGACTAAACTCATTTGAAGAATCAAAAAAGATTGCAACATCACTATTTAATGAAAATTATTCGAATCTTTCAGAAAAAGAATTACTAATAGCATTCGAAGGAATACAAAGTTCAAAAGTTAATGATATTAATATTTTATTATCGGATGTTCTTGTAGAACAAGGTTTTTTTAAATCAAAAAGAGAAGTAAGAGATCTTGTTAGTCAAGGTGGATTAAAAATTAATGGAAATAAAATAGAAGATGCAGAAATTAAATTATCAAATATTCAACCAATATGTAATAAGTATTACATAATTAAGAAAGGTAAAAAAACATTTTTTTTATTAGAAAAATAAAATAATTGTTAAAAAAAA
>CASDUM010000005.1 GCA_949283985.1 uncultured Mycoplasmataceae bacterium
CAATTATTCATCTAGGAGAAAAAGTGAAAAGAAAATCTACAAATCAATTAATTTTAGAAAAGTTAGATAAAATTGATGAAAGACTTACAAAAGTCGAGTCAAGACTAGATAATGTCGAATCAAGATTAGATAGAATCGAAAATAGAATGGAAAATATAGAATCTGAAGCTACAAGACATGGATGAAACATTTAAATGCTAAATTATAACTTTTTATTAATCAAATAATATATAAAATATCTTGCATCCCTTAAATTTGTAAAGCAAGATATTTTTATTTGATTATTTTTATATAATTTCATCAAAAAAGTTCACAAAAAATTTATAAAAAGTTCATAAAAAGTCTTGAATTTTCCCTTAATTTGTCCAAAATCCATAATTTTACATAAAAATTCCATTTACAATAAGTGGATGGTAAAAATGGAAATTAAAGAAATTAAGACAGAACATGCAGTAAATATAAATAAAGAAGAATGTAACATGATTCTTAAGGATCTTACTTGACTCTCAATTCAATAATAGTTTACAATAATGATAACACAAGTTACATTATTGTTCATCTAGGAGAAAAAGTGAAAAGAAAATCTACAAATCAATTAATTTTAGAAAAGTTAGATAAAATTGACGAAAGACTTATAAAAGTCAAGTCAAGATTAGATAAAGTTGAATCAAGATTAGATAATATAGAGAACAATGTTAAAGTTCTCAAATCTGAAGCCATAAAACATGGCTGAAACATATAACAGTAAAAAAGAATTACAATAATATTTAAAGTAATTCTTTTTTTTGTACTAAAAAGTATGTATATAAATATTATGTTAATCAGGATCTAAGACAATTAAAATTAATATTAATTAAAGGAAAAATGTTAAATTTCAAGAAAGTGGTGTAGATATTTCAGAAAAAAAATAAAGAGAATAGTAATTTTTAAACACAGAGATGATAATGATTTATATTTATATCAATATATTGATGAAAACAAATAGTTAGTGACAATTTGTAATGCTATAATGATGGTTCATATTAAAAATCATATTGTAATATTCAAAGAAAAATTAAAAGTATTTGAAGCAGATAAAATAATTAAAATAAAAGGTATATATAAAATAGAAGATAAAACTTAATTGTTTAAATAAATAAAACATATTCTTTATGATTCATTTATCATAGAGAATATGTTTTAATCTTAAATTATTTCTTTAAAAATTCTATTGCTGATTTTATTTTTTTATCATTTTCTAAAATTATTTTAGAGTATTTCTTTGTAAAATATTCGGGTGTTTTTGTACCAAAAACTTGAATCTTTTTTATATTTTTTATACCGATAAATTTAAATATTCCTTCAATTGATGATGATGTTGAAGTAAAAGGATATCAGTCTTCAGGTGAACCTTGAGTATTTATAATTACAGCCTTTTTACCTTTTGGAAGTAATCCTACTGATTTTCCTTTTCCCTTATCATATTTATATTTAAATGTTTTATTAGCTTGTAGAACTCTATCAAAATAATTTTTTAACATTGAAGGGATGCAAAAATTGATTGTTGGAACAGATATTACAATAACATCTGTTTCTTCTAGTTGTTTAATTAATTCATTTGATTTTGAATCAAAGAAATCTTTTAAATTATTTGAATTTATTGGTTCTCAGAAATATTTGTCTTCATCTAAATTGATTTTTTCTATATCATATTTCTTACTTACTGCATTTAATACTTTGTTCCCAATGTCATTTGACAATGATCCATTTGGCCCGTTTAAATTAGGGCTGGTATGAATATATAATAATTTCTTTTTCATAAAATACCTCTTTTTATTTAATTATATTATTTTCATATATAAGTATTCTATTTATTTCTTCACAAATATTATTATTTATTTTTAACACTACCGCAGAAAATTGATATCTACCTTTGTTTGTAGATAGTTTAAAAAATTTTCTTTCACCCTTAAACATTTCTACAATTGTTGTTGGTTCAGCTCCAATAACTCCATCAGAATTTCCGGTCATCCCAACATCTGTTATATATGCTGTATTATCAACTATTCTATTATCTGAAGTTTGGACATGAGTATGAGTACATAAAATTGCACCAACTTTACTTTTAAAATTACATAAAAAAGCATTTTTTTCACTAGTTGTTTCTGAGTGAAAATCAATAATATGAAATGAGTCTTTTTCTATATTTAGGATTAAGTTTTCTAAATAAATAAAAGGATTTGTAATTACATTTTCACTATTTTTAAATGTTATACTTGACCCTAATAAATTGGTAATTCTTATTTTTATTCCATTAATGTTTAATGATCTTGTACCAACACCATATTTAGAATATGTTGATAAATTATTAATATTTGCTGGTCTTACTATATCATCATTTGATAGAACATCAGAATAATCACTTTGGTGTCATGTGTGATTTCCCATTGTAAAAAAATTAATACCTAATTTTTTTAATACTTCATAATCTGATTTTGATAGTCCTCTTCCTTCTGTTGTGTTTTCAGCATTTGCTATTACAAATTCAATTTTAAATTCATTCTTAATTTCTGCTAGATTATCTTTTATTGCCCTTATTCCATCACTTCCAGAAATATCTCCTATAAATAATATATTCATTTTATTCTCCTTTTCTTGCTCTAGGTATTTTTGGAAGTCCTGGCATTAAAAATATATTATCACAAATAGGAACTATTAAGTTTGCTGAATGATTAATATATATATCATTTATTTTTAGAATTCTGTTAGATGGAATAATTTCTTTATGATCTTTTGCAATGCAAACATAATATTTATATTTATTTGCTTCTTTTAATAAATCAATGGCTCTTTTTGAATATTGAACTGATTTTGCATTGTATATTTTTTTAGCAATATTTTCTATTTTTGTTTCTAATTTATCTTCTAATTTATATGAAAATGATAATTCATTTTCATTTATCTTACTTATTATATAATTAACTATAAATTTCGAATCATCAAGATCGTTATATAAATTTGATATAACTATTTCAATTGAATTATCTTTTGCAAATGATATGAAATTATTAAGTTCAATTTCATTATCATCATCAAATTTATTCATTAATATAACATAATTTAAATTAAAGTTTTTTGCTATATTAACATGGCTATTTAAATAGTCTAACATCTTTTTAAAATCATTGTTCCCATGATGTTTTAATGATTTAAAAGATATAGAATAAACCGCTAATTTTGGTTTTAAATTACCAACTCTTGTGACTATATTAATAAATTTTTCTAGTCCTAAATCTGAACCAAACCCAGATTCTACAAAAGTATATTCTGAATTATTAATTGCTTCATATGTAGAAATTAATGAATTTGTTCCATGTGCAATATTTGCAAAAGGTCCACCATGCATAAATATTGGGTTACCTTTAAGTGTAAATACAATATTAGGATTAAGAGAATTAAATATTATATCTTTTACTGAATCTATAATATTTAAATCTTTAATATATATTATTTTTTCTTTTTTAGTTTTGCAAACTGGGGTTGATTCTAATTTTTGTTTAAAATCATCTCAATTTTTACATAACGAAAAAAGAGCCATGATATCAGATGCTGATGTTATTGTAAAGGAAGATTCTATTTTTGTATTATTTATTTTATACTCTATTTTTCTTAATGATCTATCATTTAAATCTATACATCTTCTTCATTTAATAGTTTTTGGGTCTATATCAAAATTATTTTGAAAATAATCATTTTCTATTATTGAAATAATAAGATTATTTAATAACATGATTTTTTCAAAATCACCAGTCAATCCCAAATTAATAATCTTATCATTTTTAATAGAACAAGACCCACCTCCAGTTGCCCCGCCTTTCATTCCTAAATATGGACCAATTGATGGTTGTCTCAAACAACCTATTGCAGATTTTTTTTCTCTATTAAAAGCATCCACAAGTCCAATTAAAGTTGTCGTTTTACCTTCTCCATAAGTAGTTGGGTTAATTGATGTCATAACTATTAAATTATTTTTCTTATTTTCTTTAATTTGTGAAATTTCTTTCATTTTAAAAATTCAATCATTATACCTATATGAATTCTTTAATAATTTCTTAATATTTTTATTCATTATTTTTCCTTTTGGTTTTGATTTTAATATTATATAAAGGTGTATATGTTGCACCACTAAATATATATTATCATAATAAGATAATTTAAACGTGTCCCCTATTAGTGGACAATAATTAGAAAACCTGTCTCGCATAATTGCAAGGAGATAGGTTTTTTAAATTCAATTGAA
>CASDUM010000006.1 GCA_949283985.1 uncultured Mycoplasmataceae bacterium
GGATAATTTTATTTCCAGGTACTAGTGGAATAATTGAAGTAGCTAGAAGTATTTCAATTAATGCTGCTAATAAATCTATTGGAGAATACGGATCAGAAATCATAGTTGTTTCTCAAAAAGATGCATCAATTGACAATCCTAATATAAATGAATTAAATAAAATAGGAATATTAGCTAGTCTTACTATTAAAAGTAGAATGGATCTTGATGGTGCTTCTGAATATACATTATCTATAATGTCACTTAAAAGAGTAGAAATTAGTGATTTTGAAATTGTTGATGACACTATCATGGCTAAAAAATATAAAATCTTAGAAGACTCAAAAGAATTAACAAAAGAAAATAAAGAATTATTATTAAAACTTTATAAAGATTTATCAAACATCGTTAAATATAAATCATCAGCTGATAGTTTTAATATGCCTGAAGTTAAAAAAATATTTAAAAAAGAAAACTTATCAGGATTAACTGTAGATTTTTTATGTGCTAACTTATTATATAGTAGTGTTGAAGAATTACAATCATTATTAAATGAATTAGATCCAAATAAAAGATTAGAAAGATATTTAGCATATTCTATTCCAAAAGATGCATCTAATAAAATTGACGCTGAAATTACAAAAATAATCAATAAAAATCTTTCTAAGCAACAAAAGGAATTTTATTTAAGAGAAAGAATTAGAGTTATAAAAGAAGAATTAGGTGATATTACTGGTAAGGGTGAAGATGTAGAAGCAATGAGAGAAAGGGTTAGGAATAATCCTTATCCTGAACATGTTAAGAAAAGATTATTATCTGAAATTAATAAAATGGAAACGTCTTTAAATTCTAATGAAACATATGTTACAAAAGGATATATTGATACATTACTAGAATTACCTTGATGACAATCAACCCCAGATAGAAAAGATATTAATAATGTAATTCAAACATTGAATAAAAATCATTATGGATTAGAAAAAGTTAAAGAATCGATTATTGAATATCTTTCTATTAGAATGAGATCAAATAAAGTTAATGGCTCTACAATTTGTTTAGTTGGACCTCCTGGTGTTGGTAAAACATCACTTGCAAAATCAATAGCGGAAGCTTTAGATAAAAAATTTGCAAGGATTTATCTAGGTGGTATGAAAGATGAAGCGGAAATTAAAGGACATAGAAAAACATATATTGGAGCTATGCCTGGTAGAATCATTAAAGAAATGAAAAAAGTAGGTGTTAATAACCCACTTTTCTTACTTGATGAAATTGACAAAATTAGCAGTGATCATAGAGGTGATCCATCTTCTACATTACTAGATATTTTAGATAAAGAACAAAATAAATATTTTAGTGATAATTACGTAGAAGAAGAATTTGACTTATCTAATGTTTTATTTATAGCAACAGCTAATTATGAAGAAAATATACCAGCTCCATTAAGAGATAGACTTGAAATAATTAGATTAGATTCTTATACAGAAAAAGAAAAAGAATCAATCGCTGAAAAATATTTAGTTCCAAAAATTTTAGATGAATCTAATATTTCTAAAAAAGAATTGAATTTTACAAAAAGCGGTATTTCATATATTATCAAGAGATATACACGTGAAGCTGGTGTTAGAGAAGCTGAAAGATGCATTAGAAAAATCGCAAGAAAATTTGTAGTTGAACAATCGTCAAATAAAGATTTGAAATCAGATGTAATTGATGACAAAAGGGTTCCTCATTATCTAAAAAAAGAAATTTTTGATTATACTCATAAGGATGAAAAAGCAATACCTGGTGTTGTAAACGGTATGGCATATACAGCATTTGGTGGAGATTTACTTCCGATAGAAGTTGCTATTTGCAAAGGTAAAGGTAAAGTTCATGTAACTGGTAACCTAAAAGAAACTATGAAGGAATCAGTTCAAGTTGCATTAGGATATGTTAAAGTTAATTCAGAAAAATATGGTATAAATCATAATTTTGATGAAATTGATTTTCACGTTCATGTTCCAACTGGTGGTGTTCCAAAAGATGGACCAAGTGCTGGTGTTACTCTTGTAACTGCATTAATCTCTGCATTAAAAAATAAAGCGGTTCCAAATTATGTATCAATGACAGGTGAAATAACACTAAGAGGTAAAGTAATGATAATTGGTGGTGTTAAAGAAAAGATACTTTCAGCCACTAGAGGTGGTGTTAAAGAAATCTTTATTCCTAGAGACGATGAAAGATATTTAGATGATGTTCCATCAGATGTATTATCAAAAACTAAAATTCACCTTGTTGATAATTACGATGATATCTACAAAGTTTTATTTAAATAGTTTAATATTTCTAGATTCTATCTAGAAATATTTTTATTTATACAATTATCATTTATTTCATTTACAATAAATAAGAGGTAAATATGAAATATGAAAAAATGATAGATCACACTTATTTAAAACCAGAAGGAACAAAAGAAAATATAGATAAGCTAATTAGTGAAGCAAAAGAATTTAATTTTGGTGCAATTTGCATAAATCCTTGTTGAATAGAATATGCAAAGAAACAGTTAATAAATACAGATATTAAAATTGTTACTGTAATTGGATTTCCACTTGGTTCAATGTCAACTGAATCAAAAATTTTTGAAGCAAAAGACTGTTTATTAAAAGGTGCAGATGAAATTGATATGGTTATTAATATTGGAAAATTAAAAGAAAAAGACTATGATTATGTACTAAATGAAATAAGACAAGTAAAATCAGTTTGTCAAAATAAAGTCTTAAAAGTTATTATTGAAACAGCATTACTAACTGAAGAAGAAATAATTGAAGCAACAAAAATTGTTATTAATTCTGAAGCTGATTATATTAAAACATCTACTGGATTCTCTACAAGAGGCGCAAATAAAAGAGATATAGAAATTTTTAATGATGTAATTAAATCAATGAATAGTAATTTAAAAATAAAAGCTGCTGGTGGCATTAAATCTTTCCAAGATATTATTGATTATACAAAAATGGGAGTTGAAAGATTTGGTACATCTTCATCAGTTAAAATTTTTACTAATCAAAACACATTAGGTAATGAATATTAAACCA
>CASDUM010000007.1 GCA_949283985.1 uncultured Mycoplasmataceae bacterium
AATATTGTCATTTTCACTTCCTTTATTAACTAAAACAACAAATAATGTAATTAATGTTACTAATAAGATAAAGCTTATTCCAACAGAAATATATGACATTAATGTTTGCTTTTTAAAGATGATAGTAAATAAGACAAATGCTACTGAAATAAACGATAATATTGATGTTGCTGTTACAATTGTTGAAATATTAAGAACTTCACCTAAAGTTAACGCTCCGCCAACAACATTTGAATATTTATCAAAAGTTCCACTAAATATAGATGAGTTTGCTCAAGAGTTATAAACTTCACTACTACCACCTGTTCCAAATAAACCTTCAACTTTTGTGTTATCAGTTTCAGTATAACCAATCAATTTACTATTTTCAAGATCTTTAATAAAATAGTTTGCACTCATATTGAATGAGAAAGTCATTACTAATGATAATATAAGAAAAACAAATAGTAATATTACTGTTGTAAATAATAATGCATTATAAGTAACTCTTTGATTTTTAGTTCTTGAAAAATAAGTTGTTCTAAAAACTAAGTTAAATTTACTTACAGGTTTACTTTCAAATAATTCTTTATTTTGTTCCACTTTGAACTCCTAATTCAATTTGATTAATTTTTTCAACAGTATTCGTAAATTCTTCTATATTTGTTTTTTTAGCAATTTTAATTTCATTAGAAAATCTTGTTTTAATTTTGCTAACTTCTTGTTCCAATTCAATACTTAATGTATTTATTTTTCCAAAATACATATCAATAGTTGATTGATCTACTATTTTATCACCTTTAATTGTATTGATGTTGTAATACATTTCTTCTTTTAATATCTCTACGTTTTTCTTTCTATTTGATTTGTGAACATCTTCTCTTGCAAGTTCAGCTTTAATTTTTTCATTAAATTCTTTAACAACTTTATTTATTTGTATTTGAATTTTATTATATTCTTCAGTTGAACATTCATATCCAATTTTTATTATGTTATTAATTTCTGCATATTTTTTATCAAACTCAATAAATAAATTGTTAATTTCAAGTTTCATATATTCTTGTAGTTTTTTGATTTTTTCTTTTTTTGCAATTTTATTTGCTTTTGTTAATTCAGATAATTTTCCATTTAATGAAATATATTCATTATAAGTTTCTAAACTAGATTCTCTTATTTTTTCACTTAGTTCTATTTTTTGTTTTTTGATTTGGGTAAATTTAACTAATTTTTCAGCAGGTGAAATAATTCTTGCATCTTTTTCAATCTTGTTGTTGTAAATTAATACAAATGGTATGTAAACAAGAACTGAAATGGTGAAATTTAATAAAGCTAATATTGCGCCTTGTCATTGACCACCATGTAGAATTGCCCCAAGAATAATTGGAGTTGATCACGGAATAGCAACTATACCACCTGGTACTCAATGTAATACTGAAATAGCTAATCATGAAATAACAGTTAACACTGGCATTAATAACACATATGGAATAAAGAATGTTGTATTTAATACCATTGGATAACCAAATGTCACAGGTTCATTAATTTGGAAAAGTCCTGCTGGTACAGAGAATTTTGAAATTTCTATAGTATCTTTCCTTTTTGAGAAAATTAATGTTGCAATTAATAATCCTAGTGACGCACCAGTTCCACCAATATAAACATATGAATCAAAGAAACCTTTAGCCATTGATTGTTCTGGAATTTGACCCGCTTGAGCAGATTCAACGTTTAAAGCTAAAAGAATATATCAAATTGGGTTAACTGCACCATCTAGTATATTTGAACCATGTAAACCAAAAAATCAGAAGAACCCAACTAGAAACGTAAATAGTAGACCAATTCCTAATTGACCGTTTGGATCTGTTGCTAAAGAAACAAATGGCGATTGTAAAGCAATATATATCGCATGTCCTAAACTCTTAGTTTCTATTCCTAATAAAACATTCATAATAATAAATGGGGAATTAATTAATGCTAATCCAGATGTAACTATAATTAAAGGGAATAATTTTGAGAAAGAAGCTGAAACTGCTGGCGGAACACCATCAGGCATTTTTAATTGTAGTTTATGATTTTTTTCTAATTTAGAATAAATTTCAATTGTTACAAAAGTAGAAATAATAGAGATTAATGATCCTTTTGTACCAAATAAACTTGTATCAAAACCGGTTACTATAAAGAATGTTGCCATAGACAACAACCCAGCAATTATTGGTTGATTAGTATTTTTATTTCTTGAATAAAAATAACCAATTGTAAATGACGTATATATTGATAGTGCACCACCTACCGTTCCATCTCATAATGGACCAAATATGGTAACTCCGATTTGAGACACTTTTGCATATGTTGAATTATCAAGAAAAGATAAAATATCAT
>CASDUM010000008.1 GCA_949283985.1 uncultured Mycoplasmataceae bacterium
AAAAAGAACAAAAAATATTAGATATATAATTTTCTATATCTGAATATTTTTTTTCTATCAATAAAAAAATATGATTATCTTTATTTATTTTCATAATGTTCTTCTATTATTTTTTTTAATTTATCTAATACGTTTCTAATAACTTCATCTAAGGGTTTTGATGCATCTACAACAATATGATTTTTTCTATTTTTTTTTGCAAGAAGATTAAAACCTTCATAAATTTTATTTTTCATTAAGTAGGCTTCATCATCTAATACATTATTACTTCTGCCATCATTTTTTGTTCTTTGAAAAGAAATATCGGGATTTATATCTAGGTAAAAAACAAAATTTGGTCTAAAACCGTTAATTCCAAAGTCATTTAACTTTTCTACTTTTTTATAACCGATTTTTCTGCCAATTCCTTGATATACTAAAGATGAATCTAAATATCTATCACATAATATAATTTTTCCATCTTTAAGAGCTGGAATGATATATTTTTTTGTATGTTCATTTCTACTTGCCGCAAATAAATATGCTTCAGTTTCAGGTTCAACTTTATTATTTAATAGAATATCTCTAATTTTTTCTGAAACAACATTATTTCCACCTGGTTCTCTTGTTATCTCAACTTCATAATTATTTTTTAATTCTTCATAAATATTTTTTATAACCGAACTTTTACCAGAGCCATCTATTCCTTCAAAAGATATTAATAACCCTTTATATTTTTTCATATGGAATATACTTTCTTAATACTTCTGGAATTAATATACTTCCATCTTCTTGTTGATAATTTTCAACAACAGCAGCTCATAATCTATCTAATGCAAGCCCAGAACCATTCAATGTATGAACAAATTTATTTGAACCATCATCGTCTTTATATCTAATTTTTGATCTTCTTGCTTGAAAATCTCCGCAGTTAGAACATGATGAAATTTCTTTATAAGACTCATATGATGGAAGCCAAACTTCTATATCATATGTTTTTTTAGAACTAAAACCCATATCACCGGTACATAATAAAATTGTTCTATAAGGTAGTTTTAGATCTTCTAAAATAGATTCAGCTTGTTTAACCATTTTTTCATGTAATTCAATAGATTGTTCTGGTAAAGAAATATTAACTAATTCAGTTTTTAAAAATTGATGTTGTCTAATTACACCTTTTACATCTCTACCAGTTGATCCAGCTTCTGATCTAAAGTTTGATGAAGAAGCAGTTACTAAGTAAGGAAAATCATCTCTTTTAAAAATTTTATTAGAAAAATAATTTGTTAATTGCACTTCAAGTGTTGGAGATAAATAATAATTTTTAAAATTTAATTTAAATAAATCTTCTTCAAATTTTGGTAATTGACCTGTTCCTATTAGCGAATCTGAATTAATAATTAAAGGCATAATGAAATATTCATATCCAGCATTAATATGTTTTTCTATTGTAAACTGTTGTAATGCATTCATTAATAATGCACCTTTACCTTTGTAAATTGAAAATCTTGACCCTGTTATTTTTGTAGCTTCTTGTAAATCAATAATTTTTTTTTCTTCTCCAAGATCTCAATGTGTTTTAGGATTGAAATTAAATTTTGTAGGTTCCATGAATTTTTTTATTTCAACATTATCATTTTCATCTATTCCATATGGAACGTCATCAAAAGGTATGTTTGGAATTGTTAGTAATAATGCATCTAGTTCCTGCTTTATTGAAATTGCTTTTTCTTCTTCTTTAGTTAATTCATCATTAATTTTCTTAACTTTATTTTTTATTTCTTCGGCTTCTAGTGTTTTTCCATTTTTTACAAATAGAGAAATTTCTTTTACTAAATTATTTTTTAATGCTTTCTTGTTTTCAATATCTAAATTAATCTTTCTAAAATTTTCATCCATTTTAAAGATTAAATCAATGTCAATTTTTGAATTTCTTTTTTTTAAAGATTCTTTAACTACATCTATATTTTCTCTTATTAATTTAATATCTAACATTTTTATTACCTATAATGTAAAAAATAATAAACAAATTAATTGTTCATTATTTAAATAATCTCTTTCTATTTTCTTTTTGAGTTTTTTCGTATTCTTTCATTTCTTCGTCTAACTCTAATCTTTTTGTCTTAAGAATTTCTAATCTTTTATTGTAGTTAATTGTTTCTTCTTCAGATATTTCTCTATTGTATTTTTCTAATCTTCTTCTTTCACTATTTTTGATTTCATTATCTAGATTTACTTGTCTAGTTTTAATCATATTATTATATCTTTCCTTGATATAATTCGCGCTATCATTGTACGCTTTTTCTTCAGGTGTAGATTGATTTTTTTCATCTTTGTTTTC
>CASDUM010000009.1 GCA_949283985.1 uncultured Mycoplasmataceae bacterium
AAATTTAGAATAAAATAATTGCAAAAATGATAAATATTGAGATAATACAAAGACTTATATTGTTATGTTAAGTGAAAAGAATTAAAAAATTAAAATAATATAATAGCTAAAAAGTTGCGTGATAGCTTTAGGATTTTACTTGTTGAATAAAAAATAATTTCAAAAATTTATAGAGTATATTTTAAATAGAAGAAAAGATTTTAAAAAATTATTAAAAACTGTATGAATAGCTTTAATAAAAAATAGAAAGATATAAATAATTTTATATTATCAAAAACTATGCATATTTTATATTTGTAATATAAATGTATATCTTATTAGTAAACAAAGATAATAGACAATGTATTTATTTACTTACACCTCTTAATAGCTTTCTATTTTTAATAAATAACCAGAATACAATAATAATAACAATTATCATTAAAATCTCAAATGATAGGCTTAATGCAAATGCATAATCATCATTAATTTTATAAAATAACATATCTTCTACTAAATAAAATAAATTGTTTGCAAAATTAATATATATTGAATCATCAAACATTTCATTATTTTTTAGATCATAAACTAATTCGTTGTTCATCATATTAAGATATTCAGTCCTATATTTATTAATATATGAATTTCAATTTTCTTTAAAATCATTATCTATATATTCATAAGATATATAAATATAAGAATTAATTGAATTAGATAAAAATAATGAAGTACCTGCTGAAAATAATTCTAATTTATTTTGAACTAATAAACATAATTCATCTCAAACCTTATAATTATTTGAAATAAAATTTTTTATCTTTTGTGCTTTATTTTTTATACTCGTGGTTCTTGATGAAGTATATAAAACATATGAAGAGTATGTTAAAGAAGCAATGGCAAAAATTATAGTTAATGTACCAATAGCTGTAATCTTTTTCTTTTTTGTTAAATTTTTATTTTTCTTCATATTTATATTTTAATTCATAAAACACAATAAAATACCTTTATTGTAATATTAAAAATATGAACTATCTATTTTGATAGTTCATATTTTATCTAATTGATAATTGTAAATAGAAAATATAATTTTCTATCAGTAATTAAAACATTTACAATATTATACTAGTTATTTTCTCTTTTAATTACAACTAATATTAACAACTCTTGGATTGCGATTCTTATAAATTCCTTTATACTTTTTATTTCTTGCTATCAACGTTTTATCCATAATTGCCACCTATGAGATTATAGATATTTATACATAATTATTCTATTTTTGTATTTTATTTATCATTTTTACAAATAACTCATAAACCATGAGTGTTTTGGTTACAATTTTTTTATGAAATACCTATTCTGCTAATTTTCTTTATATTGTTTATTTTTATTTTTTAATCTTAGGCGCATAAGATGCTGGACCATTATTTATTTTAATAGGAGGTGGGGTTGGTTTTTGACTAATTGGTGATTGAGGTCTCATTGGTGTTGGCGGTCTATTAGGTGGTAGTGGTTGACCTGGTTTAGAAGGAACTGGTGGTTTTTGTGCATTACCTGGTACCATATTTGGTTTTGGTGGAATTTTATTATTTGGATTAGGCAATTTTGGATTTTGAGGATTTGATTGTAATCCTAATCTATTGTTTGGAATAGGAGGTTTAGCAGGTATTTTTGATAATTTCTTTTTAGCTTTTTTCTTTCTTTTAACTAATACTATAATTAGTACTATTACAAAGATTATGATGAACGCTGTTAATCCAACAATAACTCATATTCATCATGGAAATAGTTCAATATCAAATCCGCTAATAGTTATTGTAAATGAACCATCATTTTGAAGACTTCCAATGCTATCGAAATAATTTGTTAAAGTAAAAGTAACTTTTATTTCTCCTTTACTAGATATTCTTTCTATTTTAACTATACTAGCACCAAAATCACTTGGAGCATCTATAATAATTTGATTTATATTATCATTAAATCAATTATTAATTTGCAGGTCAGAAACACTATCAACATTTGTTGATCCACTAAATATTGATTTTCCATCATTAAAATTTTTAGTAATAGTCTTTTTTAGTTGACTAAAACCTGTTAATGTTATTGTAGAAAAATATTTAAAATTAGATGAATTAACTTCCTGACCATTAAAATAGTATTTATTCAATGAAATATTAAAAGTAATAACACCATTTACATAGTCTCTATTAATAATATCTTCATCATTTATTTTAATATTACCAGCTATGATATCTGGGGGTAAGTTAGAAATTAAATTATTATCTAAAATAAATTGTTTTAAATCATCATTAGTTACCTCATGAAGTGTTAATGATTCTAAATTAGAACCATTTACACTTGCATTATTTTTAGATATAGTTGTGTCTTTATTACTTAAATTAATTATTTTAAATTTAAAAGTATTTACAGATTTTGCACCTTTAACATAAGCCGGAACTGATGCACTCACATCAACGCTCGTTGATGATTTAACTGTAATATTGATATTTGAAATATCTGATATTGAAACAGCATCGCTAATACCATTGTTAAATATATTTGTATATTTTTGAACAATAAATTGTTTTACTAGATCTTCAGTTAATTCATATGGAGCTTTGTCTTCTAAAATATTGCTAGCTTCAATCCCTACTAATGAAACATTAGTATTTAATGATGTATCTTTATTAGATAAACCATTAATAGTTAATATATATGGTTCTGATGAAATAGACCCATCTTCTAATCTAGTTGGAAATAAAAATTGAGTAGATATTGAAGTGGAACTAATTGCGGTTGTGCTAATTATAATCACTTTATTTTTATCAATAGAAGATGGAACATCATTAAAAATATTATCGCAATTTTCATATATAAATGATTTTACATCGTCATTAGTTAATTCGTATGGAGCTTTAGATGAAAGTGTAGCATCTGCATTTATACCATTATTTCTCACATCATCTTTCATAGTTGTACTTGGGCTACTTAAATTGTTAAAAGTTAATCCATTAAAAGTA
>CASDUM010000010.1 GCA_949283985.1 uncultured Mycoplasmataceae bacterium
ATAAAGGGAATTTTTATGTAAAATTATGGATTTTGGACAAATTTAGGAAAAATTCAAGACTTTTTATGAACTTTTCTTGAACTTTTTTTGGACTTTTAAATATCTTCTTATTCTTATACTTAAAATATTTCACATATTAAATCATTTTATAAAATAAAAAACATTGAATAATGCATGTATAAAATACATAATTCAATGTTTATACTAAATTATTATTAGATTGTTGCAATATTAGGAACTCACATAAATATAGAAATAGTAGTAACTATTGCTAGTAGTAATATGATCGATATTACAAAGACAACTGTGAAACCTTTTATTCTAACTTTTTCTATATTAGATCCAATTAATCCAAAACCAATTACAAACAATGTAGTTATAATTGATGAAAGGAATGAATAAAATAGAAATTGATTATCGTTCTTTTTTGATAGAAAATCAGTCATAAAACTATTGTTTTCTATAAAACTAAAATCTAAGTCCATTATATTTGCAATTTTTAATGTTAATAAAAGTAAGAATATTGCTGCAGCTATAAACACTATTGATATAACATATTTAAATATTTTCATTTTTATTCCTTTTTATTTCTTTGGTATACTAGCACCTGCAGAAACTCTTCTTACTTTAGCATTATGTCCCTTAACTGATGGAGGTGGAGGTAGTTTTCTAGTAGAAACTGCATTATTTTTATGCTCTAATGCATTTTTACTATTTGGATTTAATTGATTTAATCTCTTGTTTTTATTACCTTTACCAAATATTTTGCATAATAACATTATGAACATTGCAATAATTAGTATTGCAGTAACTCCATATGTTGCCATCATTGCATAGTAGAAAACATCATTTTCTTGAGTATCTACTATTTTATCAAACCCACTAATAACAATATCTTTGCTTAAAGCAGTTCCAGTTGCTACACCTTGTTCATTATTGTAATTATTTAATTCAACATGTATAATTATTTGACCATTTTTTGGATCTCTAGTAATTGTATAAGTTACTGTTGTATCATCTGGTAAGTTTGATATAAGAGTTGATTGATTTTGATCAAATCACACTTTTATTTGCTCATCAGATACACTATTAACATCTGTTGCACCAATGAAAATGTCCTTTCCATTTTGAACATCTGGTGTAATTACTGTTTGTAGTGATGGTTCAAAACCTTCTAAAGTTATTGTTCCAAATTCTGAATATCTTAAACCATCTACTATGTTACCGCCTTCACAATATTTATTTAGTGATACAGTAAATGTTATTGTACCAGAAATATTATTTATCTGTTTACCATTAATTTTAATATTAGCAGCTGATAAATTTATACTGCTAGCATTATTAATAATATTTTTATCTATAAGACATTGTGCTATTTCACTATCAGTAACTTCATATGCTTTTTTGTCTGCTAATGAAGTTCCAGCTACTGTGAATGTAGAACCAGTTATAGAAGTATCCTTTGATGTTAATCTAGTTATTTTGAATGTAAATGATTTAGTTGTTTCAGTACCATTTACATAAGCGGGAGCTGTAATAGTTACATTTACACTTGTTGAATTTACTATTGTAATGTTACTACTATTAATAACAATTTCAGTACTTTGTATAGTTCTTTTAACTCCATTTGTAAAGATAGAACTATAGTTAGTTGCAATAAATTCTTTAACTAAATCTGGATTATTTTTTAATTCAAATGGAGCTTTATCAGCTATATTACCACTTGCAATGATACCTTGTTGAGCAACAGTAGTTTCTAAAGATGTATCTTTAGATGATAATCCTTTAATAGTTAAATTATAAGTTAGATTTGTTGGAGTTGATAAACCATTATCAGTATATGATGGAAATTCAAATTTAACTTGTAATGATGTTGAACTAGCTGCAGCATATGAAGTAATAATTATTTGACTCTCATTTACATTTGGAGCATTATTAAATATTTCTTGTGATTTGCTAACAATAAATGATTTAATATCGTCTTCTGTTACTTCATATGGAGCCTTCTTAGATAATGTAGTATCAGCATTTATACCATTATTTCTAACTTCATCTTTCATTGTAGTACTTTGACTACTTAGATTATTAATTGTTATTCCAGTGAAAGTACAATCGCTTGGAGATGTTGAAGTTGTACCATTTTTATAAACTGAACTCATTACTATATTAAATGTAACTGAATTACCATTTCTACTTGTAATTTCTACACGTTGAAGTTGTGAATTATTTGGTAAATTATTAAATAATAATGATTTGTAGTTAATTGTTGAAGTTATAAAGTTTTTTAAATTTTCATCAGTTAAATCTCTTGGAGGCACATTTATTCCAAATTCACTTCCAGATCAAGTTTTATTAGTGTTAATTAACGATGTTTCCTTAGAAGATAAATTATTTATTTTGAATGTAAATGATTTATTAGATTCAACTCCATCAACATAAGCTGGTGCTGTTACAGTTATAGATACATTTGTTGATGATTCTACTGTAATGTTTGTACAATTAATGTCTGAAGCCGAAACTGTTTTATTAACACCATTGATAAAAATACTTGTATAGTTTTGAGCTACAAATTGCTTAACTAGTTCTTCAGTTACTTCATATGGTGCTTTATTTGTTAAAACACCACTAGCATTAATACCAGTTGAAGATACAGTAGTATTTAATAAAGTATCTTTATTAGCTAACCCTTTAATAGTTAGAGTATATGGCTCATCAGATGTATGACCATCTGACAAGTAAGTTGGAAATTGGAATTCAACTGTTACTGATGTTGAACTTGCAACTCTTACAGATGTAACAGTTACTTCACTTTCACTGCTTAATGTTGGATAATTATTAAATATATTCTTATAGTTTCTGTATATAAATGATTTTACATCGTCATTAGTTAATTTGTATGGAGATTTAGATGATATTGTTGAGTCTGCATTTATACCATTATTTCTCACATCATCTTTCATAGTTGTACTTGGGCTACTTAAATTGTTAAAAGTTAATCCATTAAAAGTA
>CASDUM010000011.1 GCA_949283985.1 uncultured Mycoplasmataceae bacterium
TATGAATAAAGTAATAATATTAAATAAACAATTTTCTAGTGATTGGTTAAATAATGAATTAAATATTGCACATGAAATAATTGATTTTTTATTAACTAATATCAATGAGCATTATATATAATTTACCACATGATAATTTTCCAGATGTAATTTAACAAATAAAAAACACCATTTATTATAAATGGTGTTTTTTATTGATTTCATTAAGAAATGTTTAATTTCTTTTTTTATACATGATTTTATTTTTTTATTGTAAGTAGATCATCAAAATTAATTTTTTTAAAATAAAGATCATTATTATCAATTTTTAAGACTTCTATAAGATCGATTTTTAAATTATTTATTTTTACTTTCTTTCCTTCTGGATTTTTTTGTGTTTTTTTCATAAACCCGTATAGATAATAAATATTTGTATCAACTATATAAAAAAACAACCTAACATTGTTAGAATGATCTTTTGTTCTAATTTTTCATATACTATTTTGAAATTTTTTAATTGAACAATTTTTTGTATCAATTCCAAATTTTTCTAAATTTTTCATTTCAGTTATAGTTCTATAAAAAATATTTTTGTCCATTGATATTAAAAAATCCAAAACTTGATTTTTATTTTTGTTTTTTATAAAAAAGTAAGATTCGTAACTCATTAAATTAGCCTTTTATTAATTTTAATGCATTTAACATTGTATTAAACAATTTCTTTAATTTTATCTTACAAAGAATTGTAAATCAAATAGAAGTCCGAAGAAAGTCTAAAAAAAGTTCAAGAAAAGTCCAAGAAAAGTCCAAAAAAAGTCCAAAAAAAGTTCAAAAAAAGTCTTGAATTTTTCCTGAATTTGTCCAAAATCCATAATTTTACATAAAAATTTCCTTTATTATAAGTGGAGGATTAAAATGAATTATATAATAGGAAAAATAACATATATAGCAAAAAACTATATTTTGCTAGAAAATAATTTCATAGGTTACAAAATCAATTTAATAAATGATGGAACCTTGGAAGTTGATAAATATAAAAGAATATATGTTTGTCAAAAATTATCAATATCAAATAATTTTATTACAAATGAATTATATGGATTTATAAACTTAAAAGATAAAATTTTTTTCGAGAAATTAATTTCATTATCAGGAATCGGTCATAAAACAGCTTTTAATATCATGAAAAACGATATTAACGAATTAAAAAAGTGTATTGTAGCAGGAAATGCTAATGAATTATCTAAATTCGAATACATTACCCCTAAAATGTCTAATATATTAATTTCGCAAATTAAGTTAGAAGATTCAGATATTGATTATTCAAACAAAAAGAAAAATTATAAGCAAGACATAATTTCAACATTAAAAGCACTTGGTTATAATTCAAATGATATTGATAGAACATTAAACGAAAAATATTCATCAACGGATTTCTGTTTTGAAAATGAAGATCAACTAACAGATATTATTTCAAATATTATTAAAGATATTTCTATAAATGTCTAGTTTTGAAAAATATTCGCCATCTTCATTAAAAGATTTTATAGGTAAGGATCAAATTAAGAATAACTTAAAAGTTTACATAACTTCATCAAAACAAAAAAATAAAAATTTAGATCATTGTTTATTATATGGATACGCAGGAACTGGAAAAACTACTTTAGCAAAAATTATAGCTAATGAATTAAATGTTAATATCAGAATTGTACAAGGACAAGAAATTCAAAACAAATCTGATATTATAAGTGCAATTTGCGCATTGAATGATAATGATATATTATTTATTGATGAAATACATTCAGTTGATCAGCAATGTGTAGAGTTGTTATATTCTATAATGGATGAACACAAAATAAATATAAAAATAGGTAAAGATGGAAATTCAAAAATAACAACTATTAATACACCAAAAATAACTATTATTGGTGCTACAACATTGCTTGGGAATTTATCTTCTCCTTTAGAAGATAGATTTGGAATAGTACTATATTTATCATTATATTCAGATAATGAAATCAATGAAATATTAAATATATTTAATGATAAAATGTCATTTAATATAATCGAAAAAGACATAGGCATTATAAGCAAAAATTCTAAGGGTGTTCCTAGAATTGCAAAACGTTTATTACAGAGATATAGTGATTTCAAAGTAATTAATGAAAAAATAAGCGTTAACACATTCCTAAAAAGATTAGGAATTTCAAAATATGGATTAACAGAAATAGACTTAAATTACCTAGAAAATCTATCAAATAATAAACATACAAGTATAAAAACAATTTCTCAAATAATGAATATTGATGAAAAAACTATATTAAATAAAATAGAACCTTACTTATTAAAAAGAAAATTAATCGAAAAGAATAATAGAGGTAGAATTCTAACCACTGAGGGTTATGAATATTTAAAAAAGAATATAAAGATAAATAATTAATCTTTATATTCTTTCTTTTCAACATCAAAATCATGTAGTTCAATAGCTTCTGTTGGGCAAACATCAAGAACTATTTCATCATCTACTTCAACAATTTTTGGATCAACAGTCGCTTTATTATCTTCGTCAAAATATATCGCTTGATTTGGTGATGTAGCAATGCATGCTCCACAAGATATACATTTAGATTTATTTATTCTTATTCTTTTTTCACTCATATTCATCCTTTTTTGTCTAAAAATATTATAATAATAAAAAAATTATATCAAGTATTAATTTTTAAAAATTACAAAAAAATAACATAAAATATAAATTTGATTAATAGTTTTATGAATCAACATATTTATGCATGGTATTAGATTATTATTTTTTAATGTAATTTATATGTGTTATTTTTTTAATAATTAAGATAAAAAATAAATATATATTATTTTTTTTAATATAATTAATTGTATAAGGAAAAATATGCATCAGAAAAATAAACAAGCAAATAAAGATATATTAGAAATGACACAAAATGGAATTAATTCAGAAACTAAGGTTTTTGATTTAAATTCACTTGATGGTTTAGAGGGTATTGAAAAAGATTATGAA
>CASDUM010000012.1 GCA_949283985.1 uncultured Mycoplasmataceae bacterium
ATTAATATTATAATTATAATTTACTATTAATAATTATCACTAGAATATTAACAATTATTATTTTAAATTAATAAAAAGAAGACTAAATATCTCTTAGTCTTCTATCATTATCTCTATTCTTAATTGTTTCTCTTTTATCGTAAAGTTTTTTACCTTTAGCAAGAGCAATTTCTGCTTTAATTTTTTTTCCTTTTCAATATAGTTTTGTAATAACTATAGTTAATGATTCTTTTTTTAATTTATGTTCTATTTTTAAGATTTCTTTTTTATGCATTAATATCTTTCTTTTTCTTAATGGATCAACATTAAAAATGTTTCCTTGTTCAAAAGGAGCAATATGCATATTGTTTACAAACATTTCATTTTTTTTGATATTAATAAAAGCTTCTTCTATATTAACATTATTATTGTAAATAGATTTAACTTCTGTTCCTTTTAGTTCTATTCCGGCTTCATATTTATCTAATAAAAAATAATTAAAATTTGCTTTTTTATTAACTATAATGATTTTCATGTTAAACCTCTATGATAAAAATTCTAAAATTTCAAAATCAATTTGTTTAGTTTTAGAATTAGCTCCTATTACTTTTATTTTAACTTTATTACCAAAAGTAATGATTTTTTTTGTTTTTTCACCTATAAATGTATTTTCTTCTTCATTAAAAATTAAATAATCATTTAACTTGATATTTTTAATGCGACATAAACCCTCGATAGTATTTTCAAGTTCTACAAAAACTCCAAAACTTGTAACATGAGAAACTATACCATAATATT
The DNA here is from genome assembly GCA_949283985.1 of uncultured Mycoplasmataceae bacterium. GTDB lineage: Bacteria > Bacillota_I > Bacilli_A > Mycoplasmatales > Mycoplasmoidaceae > CAMREV01. Next base: position 778 of record CASDUM010000012.1, read on the forward strand.
CATTTCCAATTTTAGTTCCCATAAATTCTGAAAATTTAAGTGCATTAACATCTCTCTCAATTTGAACTGCTCTTTGTTCTCTTTCGGATGATTGCTTACAAATTAATTCAAGATTCTTTAACAATTTTGATCTTTGTAAATCTGTGTAATCATTTTTTCTTAAGAAAAACATTTTATATAATCTATGAACAATTACATCAGGATATCTTCTTATTGGAGAAGTAAAATGAGTATAACTTAAACTTGCTAATCCAAAATGACCGATATTGTCAATTGAATATTCAGCTTTTGACATTGTTTTTAATAGAATTCTACTAAATAATGAGTGAGAATATCCTTGGTTTTGTTCAATTCATCTTGCAATTGAATTACTTTTAATATTATTCACTTCACCACTAACTTTAAACCCTATTTTTTTACACTCTACTTGAAAATTCTTTAATTTTTTTTCAGATGGTTTATCATGAATTCTATATATAAATTTCATGTTATTTTTTTTGAAAATATGTGTTGATGCCTCATTTGCTGCCACCATGAAATTTTCAATCATCATTTGAGCATCGCCACGTTCTCTTAATTTTACATCAGATACTTTCCCTAATGTATCTAAAATAATTTTAGGTTCTGGAACATCAAAATCAATATATCCTCTATCACTAAAATTATTTCTTAATATTTTATATAATTCAAAACAATTTTCTAACATTGATTTCAATTCATCATTTTGTTCATTGTATTTTCCATTAAAGAAATCATTAACATCATCATATGCATATCTTTTCTTACTATTGATAATAGATTCGTATATTTGTGATGATTTAATTTCACCTTTTTTATCAATAAGCATTTCACAAGTCATTGCTAGTCTATCTTCATTTGGATTTAATGAACATACATTGTTTGAAATAACATGAGGTAACATCGGAATAACTTTATCTATTAAATATATTGATGTTGATCTCTCAAATGCAACATCGTCTAAAATAGTGTCAGGTCTAAGATAATGAGCAACATCAGCGATTGAAACTCATAGCCTAAAGAGATCACCTTCTTTTTTTATGCATATTGAATCATCGAGATCTTTAGATTCTCTTGGATCAATTGTAATAAAGTTATAATCTCTTAAATCTTTTCTCTTAAGAATTTCATCTTCTGTTATTTTGTAATTTATACTATTAGTAAATTTTAAAACTTGATCGCTAAATTCTGGCTCAATACCATAGTCATAAACAATAGAAATAATATCATTACCAACATCATTAATATTTCCAATTATTTTGACAACATCTGCATTAATATAATTACTATTTATTTCATAAAAATTTAATAAGACTTTCATTCCATTTGATAGATTTGTTAAATCTTTTACAAAAACTTTTTGATAAATTTTTTGATCATCAATTTCAAATCAATTACCTTTTTCATTCTTATAAAATATTGCAGTATATAATGTTTTAAATCTATTTATTACTTTAGTAACAATACCATCAGATAAATCTTCTTTTGTTTTTTTGTCAAAAAGTTCAAATTCAACTTCATCGCCATCAAGTGCACTCTTTAAATTCTTTTTATTAATATAACATAAAGAATTTCCGTCATCATCTTTAACAAAACCATCATGAGAGGAATTTATCTTAATAATTCCCTTATTTTTTGTATTTGGCAATATATTCCCATTTTCATAACCAATTACTAATTTACCTGTTTGTAACTCTTTAATGCTACCGTTAGTAATTAGTCATTTAATTGATTTAAAAATAGAATTCTTCTCTACATCAATTTTACTTTCTTCTATTTTTTTAATTAAAATTCCTTTTGGAATTGGTTTTTCTTCTTTTTTCAAGATATCAATAATAATGTTATCTAGCTTATTCATTATTATAAGAACCTTAGTAATAATCCGACAAGAATTAAAAGAATAGTAAGTAAGAATAAAAATATTTGAAGTCCTTTAATAAATCCTCTATCCTTTGTTTTTTTAAATAATTCTAATTCTGAGCTACTAATTGAATTTAAACCATTAGATGAACCATGCCCAGATAAAAGAAGAGCACATATCAATGCTACTCCAGCTAAAACATAAAATAGAATTTCTAATCACTCCATTGATTACCTCATACAATATATTAATTATATTAAAAAATAGAGGAATTTTTAACATATCCTCTATTTATTATTTAGACATAACATCGTTTAATAATTTTTTAAATTCATCAGGGTTGTGAATAGCAAGTTCAGAAAGCATTTTTCTATTGATTGCTATCCCTTTTTTATTTAGTGCATCCATAAATTGAGAATAAGTATATCCTTCTTGTCTAACAGCTGCATTAATTCTTTGAATTCATAATCTTCTAAATTCACGTTTTTTAGCTTTTCTATCTCTATATGCATATTGACTAGATTTTATAACAGTTTGTTTAGCATTTCTATATGATTTATGGTTGATACCATGAGTACCTTCAGCTTTTTTAAGTCATCTTTTACGTCTTTGTCTTGTAACTGGCCCTGTTTTAGCTCTCATATTATTATCCTCCTTTTACTATATTAATTGATCATATCTAGACTTATCTGATTTGCTAACCATACCATCTTTTCTAGAATGTCTTTTTTGTTTAGTTGTCTTGTTATGTGCTAAATGTGATCTATAAGCATGTTTTCTTTTAAGCTCTCCACTTTTAGTTTTAGAAACTCTTTTTGCAACAGCTCTTTTTGTTTTTTGTTTAACTTTCATTTTTTCCTCCTTGATTATTTATTAGGAACTAATAAAGCCTCATACTTAGTTGTACTATTTTGTTTAAGTGGCTTTAAAATTTTTACATTGTCACCTAATTCAGCAACAAATTTTTCATATATTTCTGTTATCATATCAGTTTTAGTACCAATTCTTCCATATGCTAATACAACAAATTTAATTTGGTATCCTGAAGATAATCATTTTTTTGCATTATTAACTCTAACCATCAAATCGTGTGATCCAATTGTTGGTTTAACTTTTATTTCCTTATTCTTTATAATCACTTGATTTTTCTTAGAGTCTTTTGATTTCTTTTTCATCTCATAAATGAATTTACCATAGTCAAGAATTTTTCCAATGTTAGTACCATTATTTGATGAAACTAAAACTAAATCAAGATTTTTAGAATTAGCTAGTTCTAATGCTTTACTAGTTTCCATTTCTCCAAGCTTATTACCTGTTTCATCAATAACTAGCATAGTTTTAACTTTGATTTCTTCATTTATTTGGAATCCGTCTTTTTTCATTATTACTCCATTTAATGTATAAAGAAAAAATGCACTTATTAGAAAAGTGCATTTACAAATATAAAAACATATTTATTAATTAAAATAAATATTAAAACAGTCTATATATTGTAACCATACTCTGCATTCAAGAGAGTTAGGTGAGTTTGCACTTCTTCTTTATACATTATTAATATTACCATATTTCTTAGAATATTTCAGTATTTTTATTAACTTGTAACAATTTAACTAGTATTAAATTGAGAAATAATGTTATTTTCTCATTATCTATATTGTCAATTACTGAGTTAAGTTTTTTAATTCTCAATTCAAAATTATTCATTTTCATGTTTCTCTTTATTTTTTCTCTTTTTTACAAGCTCATTGTAATCATAATTATTTATAAGATTTTCTTTCTTAACAAGAATCATATCTATTTTCTCCTTTTTCACTTGTTAGAATATAACAAAATCTAAAATAAGATAAAAAATATATAACTATATAATATTAATACATTTTCGATTATGTCAAATACTCATAGGATATTATATGTTATAATTTTTTTAAATGAGGTATTATGTTTTTATCAAAAAATATAGATTTAAAAATTAAAAAAAATTTTACTAGAGAAATTATGCCAGAAATAGTTGGTGGTTTAGAAAATAAAGATATTATTGAATACTTCAATGGTTTTCAAACATTATCACAACTTAATAAATGTTCATCTGTTATTGAATTAGCACAATCATTAGAAGTTGATATTTCTATAGTTGATTCAATTGCAAAATTATATATTAACAATATTAATAATGAATACAATGAAAGTAACCAATACTTAAATTACACATGAATGGCATATATGATAATGGCAGAAATTAGATCGTATGAAGACACATTTGCAGATTATAGTAATGGACTTCAAACTTTATCTGGTTACTTTAAAGAAATGAAAGATGAAGAAACAGAATATTGATATTTATATTATATACAAAATGATCTTCTTATTTTTTGTGGAATTTATGACAGTTATGAAATTATTGAATACTTAAAACAAATTTGCTACAAACTAGTGTTTGATTTAGAAAAATGAAATGATGAAAATTATTTATTAAAACTTATTGAAAAAGAAACTGGTGATTTAATTGATGACATTTATGTTAATGGTGTACTTATTAATAGAGAATATTATTATGAAATACTAGGTGTTAGTACAAATGCATCACAAGAAGAAATAAAACAAGCTTATAGAAAAAAATGTAGAGAGTATCATCCAGATATTTATAAAGAAGCTGATGCAACTGAGAAAATGAGTCTAATAAACGAAGCTTATAATTCATTAAAAAAATAATGTTTTATTTAGATTAATTTCTAGATAAAACATTATTTTATTCATTGTTCTTTTGTTCATTTATTATTGTTTTTATTTCTTGAATATCTCCTTCTATTCTTTTAATGGTTTTATCATTTGGATCTAATTTCATTTTCAAGAATGTTCTTCTTTTATTTTTCAATATGTTCATAATTAAATCTAATGATTGCTTTTTAATATCTTGCTGTTTTAAATTATTTTTTTTAATTAGATCTCTATAATTAATATAAGAGTTATAAAATTTTTCATAGAATACATCATCATCTAAAACATTTTTATATTTTTCTAAAATTATATTTTCATCTATTTGAGAAGTTTCATTATAAATTGAAATAATTAAATTAGCTAATATTTTATAATATGATTCACTTATAAATAATTCTAAAAAGTTAACATATCTTAAATATAATTCTATAGTATCAACATTAAAAATCATATTACGTAGAAGTATTAATTCTAGATTTAATATTTTTTTATTATTTGAATAATCAACTTTACTTTTTTTTAATAAGTCTAAATATTTTATATCTTTAATTCTTTCACTAAAACCAAATGATGAATTAATATTATTTTTAATGTCGTTAATGTCAAATCCTGTTTTTGATGCAATTTTTTCTGCATAAATAGTAACTAAGGATTTGTTACCATATTTCCCTATGAAATCAATTATGAATTCGACATTCATAATTTTTTTATCAATTGGATTATTATCTAGTTTTGTTTCAATTAAGTATTCGATAAATGTTATGTAATTTGATAATACTTCTTTGACCTTCTCTTCAGAATATTTTACAAGAATATCATTCATGTCTTTTTCTTGTGTGTTATCAAAATCAACTACGTAAACATTTAAATTATTTTCAACTAATAATTTACCAATTTCATAATTTGCACTTCTTCCAGCATTATCATTATCCATACATAGAATAACATTCTTAAAGTTGTTTTTCTTAATAAGATTTACGTGGTTTATATTGAAACTTGTACCCATAGTTCCAACGACATTTTTAATTCCAGATTTATATGATGAAATAACATCAAAATATCCTTCCATTATATATATGGAACTATCTTTATTTTTTAAAGCTTTATCCATATTAAATAATAAGGAATTTTTTTTAAATAATTCTGATGATTTTGAATTTAAGTATTTAACACTTGAGTCTTTTTTTAAATCTCTTCCTGAAAATCCAACTATATTACCAAATCGATCGTTAATTGGGATGATAACCCTATCTATAAAAAAATCTCAGTATTTTCCATTATCATCAAGACCAATTAATGAAAAATCAATTAGATCAGATTTAGATCAAATTAACTTTTTATCTCTATCTTTACCAAATAAATCATTTTCATTTGTCATTATTTTTAATAATTTATTATTTTTAAATGATAAACCAATAGAAAATTCATTTAGTGTTTTATCATCAATTTTTCTTGATAATAAATAATCATATATTTCTTTATTCTCTTTTTGTCTTAAATTAGTATTAAATAATTCACTAGCTTGTCTATTTGCTTCGTTGAATCTTTCTTTTTTTTCATCTTGTACTGAAACTTTTAAAATATTTTTATCATATTCTATATTGTACTTATCAGCTAAAAATATTATCGCTTTTTTATATGGAATATTTTTATATTTACTTACAAAAGATATTACATTGCCTGATTCTTGACAAACAAAACATTTAAATATTTTTTTTGATCTTGAAATAGATAGAGAAG
>CASDUM010000013.1 GCA_949283985.1 uncultured Mycoplasmataceae bacterium
TTATACTATTTCTCAGAAAATTATGATTCAATGAAAGAATATATTATTGATTTTATTAAATCTAATATAATTAATGAAAATAAAAATTTCATTTTATATATAAATGGATTAGATGCAAACACTTTAGACCAATGTAGTAACAACAAAAAAATAATGTATTATGATAATCAAACATATACTAGCTTCATGAATGAAGAAACTTCACAAGAAGAGTGAGGGTTAAATGAAGGAATAAAAAATGTATATTTAAATAATGATACAAATAAAGTTGTTGAAGAAAAACAAACTGAAATTGATGTTCAAAAAAAAGTTCAAGATAATGAAGTAAATGTTGAAGAAGAAAATATTATTTCTGAAAACCAAGAACAAATCGTTGAACAAGAAAAAGAAGATAGTGTTAATGTTGAATCATCAACTAATGAAGATTTAGTAGACGATATTAAAGATGATGATTTAATTGAAGGGAAAACAAGAGATTGATATGATGAATTCTATAAATTAGAAGGAAATCCTAGCAACAATATCAAATCAAATGCTGATAGATTTAATTTAGATAAAATTAATAAATATGAAATGATTAAACAACATTGTGAAAAATTTGATATTAATGATTTAAACACTTTAAGATCAAATTCTAAAATAAAATTTGGTGAAAGAATAAATTACGCTAATTCATCATATGAACAGTCAAAAAACAAAGTTGAAGAACAATTAAAAAAATTAAAAGCGCTTAATAATAAAAATCAATCAATGTTAACTTCTAATAATACTTCTGAAAACTCACATGTAGATGCAAATAAAGTGTCTTCTGAAGATATCATGTTAAGAATAAATGAACTTAAGAAAAGAATCGGTTAATATAATTATTTAATGGAACATTAAACTGGAGCTTAAATTCCTTTTAATGTTCTTTTTATTTGTTTTGCATTTATTAAGAAAATAATTAATAAAAATACTAGAAATATTAAGGTAAAGACTAATTTTATTACCCTAATATTTCTAGTTTTTATTGTTTCACTATTGCATACATTTTTTTATATAATGTATTTCCTGATAAATTTTTAATTACTTCTAAACTAAAATCAAATATACTCATGTATCCTTTTGAACTAATTAAATTATTTGATACAACTATATTGTCTTTTTCTTTAAAAGTTTTTTCTAACCCTATTTTATTCTCTATTATTCCTGTAAATTCTTTTCCATTGATTGAATCAGTTAATGTTAATACATTTATACCCTCATTTGAAGTTAAGATGTATTTTTTTGAATTACTAATAAAATCTTTTTGAATAACTTTTAGAACTTTTAAATTTGATTTTGGATCTAATACTTTTTTATATACATTACCACCAGGTATATATAAAGCATTAAATTGGGATAAATTTGTTTTGTCAATTATTCCATCACAAGTTATCTTAATTCCGCTTTTAAGTACTATACTATTTTTCTTTTCTAGCGATATTAATTCAACAATATAACCAGCTTTTCTTCAAATTTGAATAGGGATGATAGAATCTAATTCTTCTGATTCGTTAGCAAGGATTATTCCAATTCTTATTATTTTTTCTTTCATATTATTTCCTTACCTATATTTTATATTTAAAAAATGAAAAAAAGTAAATATTAAGAAAAAATAAGATGGAAACTTTTCATATTTCCATCTATTATTTACTTTCTTTTTCAGTTTTTTTATAAATCATAGCTTCAGCTAATTCATTTGATTCTTCTTCAGAAATAATTTCTTCAATAACCTTAAAAGCTAATTCAAAAACTGCTCCTGGTCCTTTCCCAGTTATTAAATTTTCATGAGAAATTACATTTTCGTTTTTGTATGTTTCAGGAAATTCTTTTTCAAATCCTGGATAACATGTATAATTTCTACCTTTAATTAAATCAACTTTAGCTAAATACATTGGAGCAGCACACATACTTATAATGTACTTATCATCGTTATTGATAAATTCATTTTTAATCATTTCAACAAATTCAGAACCATTATCATATTTAAAATAATCTTTAAATCCTTCACCACCAGGAAAATATACAGCTGTACTTTTTTTTATTTTGTCTATATCAAACATTTCGTCAGCTATAAACTTTGTTCCATGTGCAAGTTCCAAATTTAGTGAATCAGCTATTGAATAAGTTGTTACTTTAAACCCTGCTCTTCTTCAAATATCAATTGGAGCAATTAATTCAATATCTTCATTTTTATTTGTAGCAATAACTGCTATTGATTTTGCCATATTTTCTCCTATTTAATACTTTCATTTATAATATTTAGATAATCTTCATTATTATCATTGTGAACTACATGCTTAGCATTTTTTACACTTATAAAATTTATATTATCATTTCTTATTGATTTAAAATATTTTAATGAATCTACATGTGGAACAACTTGATCATCTTCTCCTGATATAATTGTAGTTTTAATATCGATATTTTCAAATGATTCTTTTACTTTATTTAAAACATCAATATCTAATAAATTTGTTGCTAATTCGCTATACCATTTTTTTCTGTTATTGTCCATCAATATAGTTTCTTCTTTATTATTATTTATTTTAGAGTAAGAATCTTTATTTTTTAAGATATTAAGTAATTTAATTCTTTTTTCTTCATCTTCAAGAAAACATGGGTTAACAGGATTTTCTAAAATTATATTTTTTACAATACCGCTTCCTAATGCTTTTGCTACAATAATAGCAATAGCACCTCCCATTGAGTGCCCTGATATAATAACGTTATTGTTGTTTAATGATCTAACAAAACTAATTCCTATTCCGACTAAA
>CASDUM010000014.1 GCA_949283985.1 uncultured Mycoplasmataceae bacterium
AATAGTTCCATTCATTTTATATATTATTACAGTAGCTGAAGTATTTTTTGCTAATTCATATACTTTGTTCTTAGCTTCTTCTTTAGTTTTAACTACTGCTGAAACTTTTGCTGCATTACCTCTTTTAATTTCTCATCCGACTTTTTTACCATTTTCTTCTCTCATAGTTAAATAGTAAATATTTGTCGGTTGTTTTTTTGGTTTTTCTTCTACCTTTAGATTTTTATTTTTCTTCTTTAATTTTTCTGTCTTTTTTAATTCTTTTGCTTTTTTCTTTTCTAATTTTTTTTGCTCTTTTATCTTTTTCTTTTCTTCTCTTGTCATTTTAATTTTCCTTCTTTAATAGCGATTTCCCTGCCATTTCAATTGGTTTTTCTAGATTCATATATTCTAAAATTGTTGGAGCAATATCTGCTAAACTTCCATTTGGTACTAATTTAACTTCTTTATCAGTCACTATTAATGGAACTTTATTAGTTGTGTGTGACGTAACTATATTATTGTTTTCGTCTAGCATTACTTCTGCATTTCCATGATCAGCAGTAATAAACATTGTTCCGCCAATTTTTTCCATTTCCTCAAAAATCACTTTTATCATTTCATCTAAATATTCAATTGCTTCTTTTGTGGCTTTAAAATCACCTGTGTGACCAACCATATCAGGATTTGCAAAATTTAATATTATTAAATCAAATTCTTTTAATCTTGAAATTAATTCATTTGTTATTTTAGTTGCAGACATTTTTGGAGTTTCTTTGTAATTTTCAACTTTTGGAGAATCAACTAAAACTTTTTCTTCATTAGTGAAATCAATTTCAACACCACCATCCATAAAAAATGTTACATGTGCGTATTTTTCTGTTTCAGCAATTCTTAATTGTCTCATGTTATTTTTTGAAATTATTTCACCTAAAGTATTTTTTATTTCTTCTGGTGGAAATAATATTGAAGAAGGTTTTATTCCTTCGTATGCCATCATAATTGCTAGATAAATATTATTTTTTCTTCCATTTTCTGGATTGTAATCATAATAATCAGAACCAAATATTAAATGAGACAATTCTCTTGCTCTGTCAGGTCTAAAGTTCGCAAATAAAACAACATCATTGTCATCAAGTTTATAATTATCAATGTCATTAATTGAAGCAGGAATAATAAATTCATCAAGAATATCTTTTTCATATTGAGAATTAATATAGTCAATGATGTTTGTAAATTTATTTTCAGTTTTACCTAATAAGTTATTGTATTCTTTTTCAACTCTTTCTCATCTTTTATCTCTATCCATAGCATAGAATCTTCCAGAAATTGTAGCAAGCTTTGCACCAGTTTCATTACATGTATTTAATAATTTATTTATTGATTCTAAACATGATTTTGGACTGACATCTCTACCATCAGTAATTGAGTGAACAACAACATTTTTAGTAAATGAACAACATATTTTAATTAATTCTAAAATATGATTTTCATGAGAATGTACGCCTCCAGGAGAAGTTAAGCCAATAATATGTATTTTTGAATTATTTTTATTAGCATGATCTATTGCATCTAGTAGTGCTTTATTGTTTTTTAACTCATTATCTTCAATAGCCTTATTTATTCTTGACAAACCAGTATAAACTACTCTACCAGCGCCAATAGTTAAATGTCCAACTTCTGAATTTCCTATTTGTCCTTCAGGAAGACCTACATATTTGCCTGAAGCTTCTAGAACTGAACTAGGATATTTTTCAATAAGCATGTCAATATTTGGTTTACTTGACATAAATATTGCATTTTTTTCGTTATTTTGGCCGATTCCATATCCATCTAAAATAGCAAGTAAAATTGGTTTTTTATTCATTAGTTAATCCCTCTTACAAGTTTCATAAAGTCAGAAGCAATTAAAGATGCACCCCCAACTAATGCACCATCAATGTCATTATTTGATAGGTATTCTTTAACATTAGTAGTATTTACTGATCCACCATATAAAATTTTAGTTTCACTTGCAACTTCATCATTATATAATTCTCTAATTTTATTTCTTATAAATTCACACATCTCTTGCGCATCTTGTGAACTAGCACTTTTACCAGTACCGATTGCTCAAACAGGTTCATATGCTATTACAATTTTCATAGCTTTCTCACTATCTATATTAGAGTATGCTTTTTCAATTTGATTAGAAACTATTTCAAAATGTTTTGATTCTTCTCTTTCGTTTAATAATTCACCAACACATAAAATTGGAATCATATCATTATCTACTAATGATTTAACTTTTTTATTAACTGTTTCATCTGTTTCACCAAAAAATTGTCTTCTTTCAGAATGGCCAATAATTGATCAATTAATGCCGCATTCTTTTATTTGAGATCAAGAATCATTACCAGTGAACGCACCTTTTGCATCTCAATGAGCATCCTGAGATGAAATGATAACATTGTCAAATCCTTTCAATAAGTATTTAACTAGTACTATATTAATTGATGATGGCGCAATACCAAAATCACAATTAATATCTCCTTTATTGATTTCATCTTTTAATTCATTTATATATTCTTTTATTTCTATTGGATTTTTATTCATTTTTCAATTACCAATAATTAATTTCTTTTTCATATTTTTCTCCATTTATTATTTTAATTTTATTATATTTTATTAAACTATATTAGTTAAATTATTTAATCTACTTACTTATAATTCTTTGAAAAATAGGTGAACTTTCTTCTAACATATTATTTTCATTTTTCAAAATTTGTCTTTCTAAATTAAGACAAAAATCATTTAAATTAAATTTCATTTGCTTTGTTGCAATTAGTGTAGCATCATTTAAAATTGGTGATAAATATCATACAACTAATTGTGCAGCATAGTATATTAAATTAATAAAATCTTGAACTTCTTCTATTCTTTCTTCTTTGATTAAAGCTCATGGTTTCAATTCTTCAACATACAGGTTTATTTGATCTTCAAATAATACAACATAGTTAACAATTTCATTAACATCTAATGAATTAATTTTATCTTCAATGCCAACAATGAAATCAATAATTTTTTTATGAAATGTTTTATTTATTTCATTATCAACCCCAATGTATTTAGGTATTTTATTATCAAAATATTTTTTAGTCATACCTAAAACTCTAGAAATTATATTTCCATACCTATTTGCTAAATCAGAATTGTAGCAATTTTCTAATAATTCAATATCATATATTGAATCATTTTTAATTGATACTTCTTTCATTGAATAATATCTTACAACATCAGATCCATATTTATCAATTAACTCAAATGGATTAATAACATTTCCTAATGATTTTGACATCTTACCCTCCTTAGTAACTATTCATCCATGAGAAATAATTTTAGATGGCTTTGGAAGATTTAACATTTCTAAAAATATTGGTCAATAAATGCAATGAAATCTTGTTATTTCTTTTGATAATAAATGAACTTTTTCAGTTTCATCATCTCAAAATTCATCAAATACATTATTTATTTTTAAAGCTGAAATATAATTAAATAATGCATCTAATCAAACATAAATAACATGTTTGTCATTTATTGGGACTTTTATACCTCAGTCAAAAGTTGTTCTTGAAATAGATAAATCAGTAAAGTTATCATTTAGGAAATTGGAAAGTAGTTCATTAATTCTATTTTTAGGATAAACTACATCATTATTATTCAAAAAATTAATCACTCAATTTTTAAATTCAGAAACTTTTAAGAAGTATGATTCTTCATTTTTATCTATTAAACTATGTCCATGTTGACAAACTTTTTGTCCATCTTTCTCTTTTATTTCGCTTTCAAGAATATTTTCTTCACATGAAACACAGTATTTACTTTTTCAAACATCTAAATAAATATATCCTTTTTCATATAGTTCATTAAATATTTTTTGAATAAATTCTTTATGTTTGTCATTGCTTGTTCTAATGAAGTAATCATAGTTAATATTTAATTTCTTTCACAATTCTTGAAATATTTTTGCATTATTGTTAATCATATCTATACACGAGATATTATTCTTCTTTGCGACTTCTTCTATTTTTTGTCCGTGTTCATCCATTCCAGTTAAAAAATAGGTTTTATATCCTATTAATTTTTTATATTTTGCAAGAACATCTGCCATAATTGTAGTATTAGCATGACCAATATGAGGATTTCCTGATGAATAATATATTGGTGTTGTTATGTAAAATTTTTTCATTTATTCTCCTTTTATTTTTCTTCAATTATTTACTAATTTAGTTTCCATATTATCTTCTAATTTTGGTTCATAATATTTTTTGTTTTTTAATTCTTTTGGTAAATATTCTTGCTTTACTCAAGAATTTTTATAATCGTGTGGGTATAAATATTCTCCATGATTAAATTTACTAAATGATTTATAGCTTCTATCTCTAATGTGTTCAGGAACTTTATAAATATTGCCATTATCATTATCATATATTGCTTCATTTATTGCTTTATATGATGAATTCGATTTTGCGCTTAAACACATTTCGATTACAATTGTCGCCAGAATTTGATTAGCTTCTGGAAACCCAACCTCTTCAGCTGCTTTTAAACCTAAATAAACTCTTGGTGGCAAACCTGGATTTGCTAATCCTATATCTTCATAAGCACAAGCTATTAATCTACGTTTTATTGAAATTAAATCTCCTGATTTAATTAATCTAGATAAATAATATATTGCAGCATTTGGGTCTGAACCTCTAATTGATTTATGTAATGCAGATTTTAAATCATGTAATTCATCGCCATGTTTAGCTAAATATGAATATGAATCTCCTAATATTTTATTTAAATATTTTTCTTCAATTTTTTTAGAACCGTATAAAGAATAAATTATTGATAATATATTTAATGATCTTCTTAAATCGCCACCTGTGGTTTCAACGATTGACTCAATCAAATCATTATTAATATTCATATTTTTTTTTTCAGAAAACTTTGTAAGAAATTCAATCATATCATCTTTCGATATTTGTTCTAGTTTAAGAATTTGACATCTACTTCTTACAGCTGGGTTAATTACAAAAAAAGGGTTTTCTGTGGTGGTTGCAAAGATAACTATTTTATTTTTTTCTAAATATTGCAACAATATATCTTGCTTGTCTTTATTCATTCTATGAATTTCATCAATTATAATAACTGAAATTCCATCATATTTATCAAATTCATGAAGAATTTTATTTAATTCATTTTTCGTTGAAATTGTAGGATTGTATATCTTATGGTTTACATTAAGTTCATTACAGATAACTCTAGCTAATGAAGATTTTCCTATCCCTGGATAACCATAAAAAATTATAGAAAATATCTTGTTGTTATCTATCATTTTTTTAATGATACCATCACCTGTAATTAAATTCTTTTGACCAATAATATCAGATAGTTTTTTTGGTAAATATTCAAAACTAAGTAAACTATTATTTATTTTGGACATACAACCTCATAAATACACTATAAAAATTATAAAATAATATCATTAATAAAGTTAAATATTTAGTATAATTTATACCATGTAAGGAATGGCATGAATTTTAAAAGTTTAAATATAAATCATAGACTAATCGAGAATATTTCAAGAATCGGAATTAAAGAACCCACAGAAATACAATTAAAAGCAATTCCTTTAGTTCTTGAAGGTAAAAATATTATTGCAAAATCTCAAACAGGTTCTGGAAAAACATTAGCTTTTTCAATACCTATTATACAAAAAATATTAGAAGAAAAAACTAGAGCAATGATAATTGCACCAACTAGAGATCTAGCCAATCAAATATTTGAAAATATAAAAAATTTCACAAAAGGAACAGATATAAAATCTGAAATTTTCTTTGGTGGTGTTGGGTATGATAGACAAATAAAAATGCTAGGTAAAGGTGTAGATATTATAGTTGGAACGCCAGGAAGAATACTAGATCTATCTAGAAATAAATTTATGAATATTGAACATATTGACTATCTGGTTATTGATGAAGCAGATGAATTATTAGATATGGGTTTTATTGAAAATATAAAAAAAATTGTTAAGCAATTAAAAAATAGAAAACAATCGTTATTATTTTCTGCAACAATTAACGATAAAGTTAAGAAACTTATTAACTTCATAATGCATGAATATGAAGAAATAAATGTTAAATCTAAAAAAGATATAAGTCAATCAATCGAACAAATTGCTTATGTTGTTTCTCAAAGCAATAAATTCGACTTAATACTTGAGTTATTAAATAAATATCGCGGACAAGCAATTATTTTTACAAGAAAAAAAGAAGAAGCAAAAAGATTAACTTATAATTTATCAAAGAAAAAAATAAAAGTTGAAGCTCTTCATTCAGACAGAAAACAAAGCGCAAGAATGAATGCTCTTAAACGTTTTAGAAATTATGAAGTTGATGTATTAGTTTCAACAAATGTAGCCGCAAGAGGAATTGATATAAAAGAATTGCCTTTAGTTATTAACTACAATCTTCCAGATGATAATGATTCATACATACATAGAATAGGTAGAACAGGAAGGGCAGGTTCAAATGGCGTAGCAATATCGTTTATTAGTAAAAGTGATTTAGAAAAAATTAAAACTTTTGAAAAAATAACAAAGTCAAAAATTAAAATTATAAATGATAAAAAATACACACAAAAGGAACAAAGTAATAATGATAAATTGGTAAATATTAATTTAAAAAAAATAGAAAATAAAAATAATTATAGAAAGAGCAAAAATAAGAATCTTATTCTAAAGAAAAAGAAAAGGTAATATAAAATATGAGAATGTCTTAAAATAAGTAATTCTCATATTTTTATTAAGTGTATTATATATTTCAACTATGTTTTCTGACTTCTGATTCAATGTTATCTAATCTCGATTCAACTTTCATAAGTCTCTTATCAATTTTATTAACTTTAAATTTAAGATTGGAAACATCTTTTTCAAGATTCTCAACTCTTGTTTTAATTTCGGAAACATCATCTTCAATGTTACCTAATTTCTATAAAATTAATTGATTTGTAGATTTTTTTATTAATAATTTAAATTTTTGTTATCTTTTTTAAATCATTTTGAAATTGTTTGAGCAAATTTTGAATCTTTTCCTCTAATCATTGTTGTAAACATAAATGCATGCAATAATGATCCAATTATGATAGCAACAGAGAATCAAAGAACTGAAACATATTCCATTCCTGGTTGTACACCGCCTCCAAAGGTAGTAGGAATATCAATTCCTAATTTAATCAATTCTGTAATTGGTGCTTTTTCTCCAAGAACCAATGCAGTAATTGGACCACCTCACATTCCTACATAACCTCCACAAAAGAATGCAAATGCTAATCCACCAGCAACCGCTGAAGCAACTATATTAGATATTAATACTTGTTTTGGTCTATTTACTGCAAAAGGAATTGCACCTTCAGAAATCCCAAAAAATCCTAATCCTAATGCAGATATTCCTTCAGCTTTTTCTTTTTCGGTAAATAATTTTCTACCAATAAAAGTAGCTAATGCACACCCTAATGGAGCAATTGGAATTGCTGCGGCAACAGCGCCCATTAATCTTGGATCGATTGGAATCAATGCTGTTGCAGTAGTTCCAGCTATTTTATTAACTGGTCCTCCCATATCAAAACCAATCATTGCCCCTAATAAACACCCCATTAGGAAATCTACACCCCTTATTTTTGATGCTTCAGCTATTCCATAAACTAAACCATTCATTAAAAATCCTAAAGGACCAGATAATAAGAAAATAAATGGGAAGACTAATACCGTTGAACAAACTACCGGAATAAAGATAATTGGCATTATTGGAGTTATTAATTTATGAGTTTTTCAACTATTCACTCATTTTATTAAATATCCAGCCGCAAACCCCATCATGATTGCAGCAAACAATGAAAGTCCAACATTATTTACGCCATCCTTACTAGCATTCGGAAAGAAATAATCAATTTGTGGTATTCCATTCATACTATTTATATTTCACCAAAAATACATTCCTGAATTTGCTGCGGCATATGTGGAAATAAATGCAGGGGCAAATGCAGCTCTGCCTGCAATTGATTCTCCGATGAACCCTCCCATCATTGCTATAAATACACCAAATCCAATTTCTGAAATTGTTTTTGCTATTAAAAACGCTGAATTTGATTTAAGAGATGGATCAGCAGTTAAAATAGAATTAAAAATTGCTCAAATTATCCCTGAGAAAACAATGAATGGTATCATTCTAGAAACACCTGTTAATAAATGGCCCATAAAATCTTTCACTTTTGATGATTTAAATTCAGTTTGAGATTTGTCTTTTATTTTAATTCCAGAATTTTGATTATATACTTCAGCATTTAATGAAGAGTTAATAACTTTTCCTGGATTTGAAATAGCGTCATTAGTTTTAACTTTTAAAAGTTTTTTACCTTCAAACCTCTCTAAATCTATTCCAATATCAGCAGCAATTATGACTGCTTTAGCATTATCAATTTCTTCTTCACTTAATACAAATTCTGGACCTTTTTGTCCCTGAGTTTCTATTTTTATTGATAAATTCAGTTTTTTACCCTCTTGTTCTAATGCATCTTTTGACATGTATGTATGAGCTACACCAGTAGCACACGCAGATATACCAACAATGTCGAAACCTTTATTATCACTTAATTTTCTATTTACTTTATTTAAACTAATTGAATTAATTGTTTCATTTATTAATTCAAGAATTTCTTTTTTATTTTTATAGTCCACTACTAATTTTCTAAATTGTTCATCTAAAAGCATAGTAGATATTTTACTTAATATGTCAATATGCAAGTTAGAAACTTTTGACTTTGGGATAAGCAAAGAAATTGCTGTAATAATTGGTTTATTATCTTCAGATTTTCATTTCAATTTATTTTTTGAAATCGAAACAATTATTGCAGGTTCTTTAATTTCTTTTAATTGAGCATGTGGTATTGCAACATGATCTTGAAAACCTGTAGTCATAAGTTCTTCTCTATCAACAAAAGCATTATAAAGAATATTAATATTTTTTGCATCAATTATTTTTTTCTTTGATGCTTCTATTGAAATATGTTTAAGACATTGATTTCTAGTTTTAGAATTATCATCTTTAACAACATAAACCTTCATATTTTCTCCTTTCTATCTTATATATATAAGTATAGATATATTTTTGGACCTTAATTTGTTATATTGAAAAATTTCATGGAAACGATTCCATGAAATTATATTTTATTTAGATTATTTTATTTCAAATAAAGGTTCACCTTTTTTAACTGTTTTACCTTTTGCAAGAATGCTAATTGTTCTACCTTTAATTGATTCATTTAAAACAATAATTGGAGTAATATTAGATTTTGCTAATTCTTTTAATTTAGAATTATTAACCTCAACAATTTTAGTTTTTGAATTTAATTTATCTCCTGTTTTTACAAATGGCTTAAATACTTTCGCATCTTTTCCATCTTTTGTTTTTAAATTAATTGAATCAATTCCAATGTGCATTAAAATTTGTGTTCCTTCTTTAGTTTTGAATGAATAAGCATGACCGGTGTCAAATGCTAATTCCATTTCACCAGATTTGATTATAGAACTAAATTCTTTACCTTTTGAAATGATAGCAACACCTTCACCCATAATTCCATCGCTAAATGTTGCATCTGGAACATTTTCTAAAGGAACTACTTCACAATCAACTGGAGCATAAACCACTACTTTTTCAGTTGATTTTTCAAAAGAATTATTTGTAGAAGAATTTTCTACTGATTTAATGTTTTCAAATAATGAAGTTTTTAATGATGGATCATGTTCAATTTCTTTTAAGATATCATTAATTTCATTTTTATATAAATCAGCTCTTGCACCATAAATTGAATAAACAGATTGTTTTGAAGGTTTAATAACTCCCATAGCTCCTAATTCATTTGTTAGCTTAGATTCATTAACAATTGATTGGTCAGCTACTTGAATTCTTAATTTTGTAATACAAGCATCTACATTTTTTATGTTATCAATTCCACCATAAGCTTGAATAATATTTAAAGCCATATTTCTATTTTCACTTTTTGATGAATTTCCTCTGTTATTAAAATCTGCCTTTGTAAATAATCTTGTGTTGCTTCCTCTACCAGGTGTAGAGATATCAAATTTCTTAATCAAGAAATAGAATAAGAAATAATAAATCGGAACATATGCTATTCCAAACACTAGTGCTCATCATGCATTTGAACCACCAGGGATTTGGATAGCACCATAAATTACCCAGTCAATTGCACCACCAGAGAAAGTCATTCCAATATGAGGTGCAACTTCTGGAATGATTAATCCAATTCAGTTCATTAATCCAAATGATAATGCACAGAAGAATGCATGAACTCCTCAGAACAATCAAGGTGCTAAGAATAAGAATGTGAATTCGATAGGTTCAGTAATACCAGTTAAGAATGAAGTTAATCCAGCTGAACCGATAATTGATGCACTCATTTTTCTATTTTCTTTTGGTGCTGCCATAATCATTGCTGCTGCAGCTGCAGGTAAACCAAACATCATAAATGAATATTTACCTTGCATATATTGACCAGCATTTACACCTGCTGATTTATATATTGAATTATATTGACTATAAACTGAAGTAGTGAAATCAGAGAATTGCACAATTCCACTTGTTCCATTTCCTAAAGTTACATTTTTACCGACAATACCGTTTAATGCTGCTCAAATAACTTGATCACCAGCAATTGAACTTGTTGCAGAAACACCATCAGGTAATGCTCCTAAAGCTTCAAACATTTGACCTCATGTTAATCCACCAGCATTATTTACTGAACCTGCAGTCGTTACAATTTGTCCAGCAATATATGCTTTATCAGTTAAATCTAATGTACCACCAACTGAAGAATATCATAGTGGAGTGTAGAAAGCATGATGTAATCCAAAAGGAACTAACGCTCTTTCTATGTAACCAAAAATAAATGAATTAAATCCAAACATATTTGACCCAAGTCCACCCCCAATGATATTAAACAATATCCCAATTAAAGGTCATATCATTAAGAACAATATTGTGATTGGGAAGAATGCAAGGAATGTAATGATAGGAATAAATCTAATTCCTGAGAAGAATCCAATTATTTGTGGTAATTGAATGTTTTTAAATTTATTATATAGGAATGCAACAGTAAATCCTACAATAAAACCACCGAATACAGATGATTGAAGTTGATTAATACCAATAACAGTACCAAATAATGACTTTGGTAGACCAAAGCCATCAGAGTATTCCCCTAAGGCTCCATTGGTATAAAATAATAAATCATATCCTATTATTTCTTTATTTCCATCTAAAACTGGAGTAATCAATGCAGATTGCAATCCAGAGAATACTAGAAAACCCACAAACGCAGATAATGCTGCTGGTCCGGCGTCTTTTGTAAACGCAATCGCTATAGCAATCGCAAATAATACAGGTAACGCACCAAAAATAACATCACCAGGCACTTTAAGGAAATTACCAAAAATTTCCAAGCCATCATTTCCAGCTTTTTGTGACGCTGTTACAATTGCAGCACCAATTCCAAGGAATAACCCAGCAATCGGAAGCATTGCAATCGGAAGCATCAAACCTTTGGAAAGTTTAGCTATAAATTCTTTACCTGAACCTTTTTTTTCAGATTTTTCTTTTCTACCAAAAACCTTTTGAAAAGGAGCGGTAATTTTTTTAATATTCATTTCCATTTTTATCTCCTTTATAAATATATGGTATATTTATATTGAAAAGGAAATTATTATGAATAGATTAACTGAAGCACCAATTGGTGCTAATTCAACTAATATAGAAAGTCACTGAGCTTATTACATAGGAGGAGGAATCTTCATCATCCTAAGTCTATTATCAATATGATTTATGTATTGATCATTTAAAAACAAGAGCAACTATTATGTTGTTGAATCAGATAAATTATCTTGATTTAAAGGATTCTGATATAAAAACAGACCTTTATTTTCAGTAATCTTTTTTATTATTTGTGTCCTTTCTTCAATCATGTTTTTCTTAGCAGCATCTGGTGCACTTGAATAACATTTTTAATATACCAATATTATTATAGCACCTTGTATATACAAATTACAAAAAATAACTTTATTTTTTAAGACTGTATTAATAATGGTTCTGATATTTTTATTTTATAGAGAAGAAAAAGATATCCTCCATTAGTGTTGTCCACTAATAGGGGATACGTTTACTATTCCATATTTTTTGTATTCATTAATATTTTCCGTTATTTCTAATTGGAACTTGAGGTCTTAGTTGAGGATTTGTTCTAGCTTGAGGTTGTGGTTTAATTTTTGGACCATATGATCTATTTACACTTTGTTGTATCATTTGTGGCTGAGGTTGTGGTCTCATATTTTGTTGTATTGGTCTATTAGTATTACTATTTATAGTGTTAGGATTTTGTCTTGAAGGTCCATTTAATTTTGGTACACTTTGATTAACTCCAATA
>CASDUM010000015.1 GCA_949283985.1 uncultured Mycoplasmataceae bacterium
CGTTGAAGACTACGACGTTGATAGGTTGGGTGTGTACGCATGGTGACATGTTTAGCTTACCAATACTAATAATTCGATGACTTATATGTAAATAATAAAATTGTCTATGTTGGAATTTCTAATTTGTTTTTAAGAATGGTGTAAAATAATATTTAGTTTTTAGAGAACTATCTAAAATTGTGTAGTATCGATATCGTAGTGGAAATACCTGTTCCCATACCGAACACAGAAGTCAAGCACTATGGAGCCGAAGGTAGCGCAAGCAAGAATAGGAAAATGCTACTCAATTTGATAAAAACCATACAAGAATACATCTTGTATGGTTTTTATTTTTATATCTACAAATATCATAT
The DNA here is from genome assembly GCA_949283985.1 of uncultured Mycoplasmataceae bacterium. Lineage (GTDB taxonomy): Bacteria > Bacillota_I > Bacilli_A > Mycoplasmatales > Mycoplasmoidaceae > CAMREV01. The sequence goes on from CASDUM010000015.1 coordinate 354, forward strand.
ATTAATATGGATATAAAAATTTATAAATAGGAAGGAGATTTTAATAAAAAAATGATTTCTACATATAATTTATAAAGAATATATATCTTTGGTAAAGATTCTATAAAATCATTATCAACAATAGTTAAAAATAAAAATATAAAAACGTTTTAATTTTATATGGTGGTGATTCAATTAAGAAAAATTGTGTTTATAATCAATTAATTGATCAATTAAATAAAATTCAAAATATCAATACTTTTTAAATTTAGTGGAATAGAACCAAATCCAATACATACAACAATTAATAAAGCAGGATTTTTGTAGAGAAAATAAAATAGATTTAATTCTTGCTATTGGTGACTGAAGCGTTATTGATGCATCAAAAGTAATTGGAATTTTAGCTGCAAACGAGAACGTAACTGATTTATGAGATTATGTTATGAATAATAAAATTGCTGAAAACAAATGTTTGGATATTATAGCAATTTTAACACTTAATGGAACTGGTAGTGAAAAAATAATCCTGGAAGTGTAATTACAAATGAAGAATTAAAAACAAAAAATGCTATATTTACATTTAGTAGTGTTCCAAAATACACAATTTTAGATCCAACTTATACAAACATTTTATGAAAATGACAAATATCATCTATAATCTTTGATTGTTTTTCTCATTTATTAGAACAATATTATAGAAATTATGCATTCAATTAACACACTTTATACAAAAGATATTTATGATTTTGATGCAAGATCTAATCTTATGTGAACTTCATCAATATCTTTAAACTCTACAACTTCATTCAATTCAACGGGAGATTGAAATGTTCATGGTATAGAATATTCTATTTCAGCGCTATGAGATGTAACACATGGTGCAGTATTAGCATTAATAACTCCTACATATATAAAATATAGAAGCAACAAAGAAGAATGATTTAGAGATAAAACAATTAATTTAGGTAAATAAATATTTAATGTTAATTCAATTGAAAAATTTAATATCAAATTAATTAAATTAATTAAACTATTAGAATTACCATTAAAATTTAGTGATTTTACAGAAATTAATGAAATAACAGAAAATGATATTAATGAACTAGCTAATCATTCAGTAAAATATAGATGTAGTTTACCAATTGAAACAATCAAAGAAATAATAAATAACATTAAACGTATCCCCTATTAGTGGACAACACTAATGGAGGATTTTTTAATAATTTCAAATTATTGAAATTAAATGTAATAAATTAAATTACTTTTTATTTTCTTGTAAAGAAATTTATACGTCATTATAAATAGTAAAATTGAAAAAATATTTACTGCTATTAATATAAATAAATTTGTTCAATTATATAATGGTATAAATTTAACTTTTAACATTTTTAATAATGTATTTTTTGTTGAAATATCTAAATTATATGGCGGATAGTTTAATAAACTATTTATGTATTCATAATACATTTTTTTCTCATCACTTGTTGAATTGGAATGAAATTCTATAAAATCATTGTAATTTACAACTAGAGATTTGTATAAAAAATATTGTGTAATATTCTCATGATGTATAAATAAATCAAATATTATATATGATGATAATGCAATAGATGATACCAATAAAAAGAGTGTTAATACTTTTATTAATAAGTTAGTTATCATATCTTTTTTAAAC
>CASDUM010000016.1 GCA_949283985.1 uncultured Mycoplasmataceae bacterium
AAAGATAGAAATTTTTGAGATTTAGGTTCTGGTCCATGTGGTCCATGTACTGAAATTTATTTTGATAGAGGAGAAAAATATGATCCAAATAAAATTGGAGAAAAATTATTTTTCGAAGATATCGAGAATGATAGATATGTTGAAATTTGAAATATTGTATTTAGTGAATTTAATAATATTAATGGTGAATATTCGAAATTAGAAAGAAAGAACATTGATACAGGTGCCGGACTTGAAAGATTAGCTTCAATTATCCAAGATGCGCCTACTGATTTTGATACTGATGGATTTATCCCAATAATAAATTCAATTTCAAACTATACACCTCATAAATATGACATCAACTCATATTTTAAAAATGATGTTGAACAAAATAAAATTAATAAAAACTATAGAATCATAGTAGACCATTTAAAAGCATGTTCATTTGCTATAGCTGATGGAGCAATACCTTCTAACAAAGATAGAGGATATATTATTAGAAAATTAATTAGACGTGCAAAACTTTCAATGTATTTTTTAGATATACAAACAAATGAATGTGTTGAAGAAGTTATTTCAAAAATTATTAATGTAATGAAACCATATTATCCATATCTAAAAGAAAATAAAGAAAAAATTATTTCTACTATACTATTAGAAATGAATTCATTCCAAAAAACATTAATTAGATCAGAAGCTTTATTCAAAGAATCAATTTCAAAAAAAGTAATAGACGGAAAAACATTATTTAATTTAGTTGACACATATGGTTTACCTATTGAAGTTATAAGAGAAATTCAAGATAACCTTCTTTACTTGTCAAAAATATTTACTTTCACTGAAGAAGAAAAATCAATCCTTAAAAAAGGAATAGATATTGAGTTTGATAAATTTGACAAATATTTTGAAGAGCATAAAAAGATTTCAAAAAATAATAATCAAGAAGATCTTTTTGAAATTCAAAATGCAGCATTAATGAAATTAAATACTAAAATGACTTTTTATCACGACACTTATGAGTTAAAAGGTAAAGTTGTTAAAATCTACGATAAAAATTTTAATGAAGTAGATTCAATCAAAAACCAAGAATGTTATATCGTTTTAAATAAGACATGTTTTTATGCGACTTCAGGTGGTCAATTGTGTGATAAAGGAAAAATTAATGGTTATGATGTTGTAGATGTTTTCTTAGCTCCAAAGCGTCAACATGTTATTAAAATTGAAAAGGGAACTTTTAAATTAAATGATGTTGTAACTCAATTACTTGATGTTAGCAGAAGACAAAAAACAGCAATAAATCATTCTTGTGAACATTTATTACATGCAGCATTAAGAAATTTAATAGATTCAAATATCAAGCAAGAAGGTGCATTTAAATCTAAAGATAAATTTACTTTTGATTTTCAATTATCAAGAAAATTAACTGATGAAGAACTACAAAATCTTGAAGATTGGGTGAATAATCAAGTTAAAAAAGGATTAGATGTATCAGATGAATTCATGACTTTAGAGGAATCGAAAAAAGAAGGTATTATTGGATATTTTGATGAAGTATATGAAAAAATAAATGAACCTTTAAGAGTTGTTAATATAGGTGGTGTGTCTAGAGAATTATGTGGTGGTACACATGTACCAAACACAAAATATATTTCAATGTTTAAAATAGTTAAATACGAATCTAAAGGTTCTGGTTCATGAAGATTAGAATGTATTACAACTGAACAAAATATTTTATTTTATATCAAAGAAATATTATGAGAAATGACAGAACATATTCAAAATAGATTTGATGCTATAAAAGAATATAAAACTACCGCTGCTAAATATATTGATTCTATACAAACTGAATTTAAAAAATTTTCATCGCTAGTTAGAGATGACCCATTAGTAAATATTAATGAAATTAGATTGCAGTATGAAAGAATAATTAAATTATGTAATGATTGTATAAAAGAAGGTGAAAAAGAAATTGAGTTAAAATCAATTGCACATATTAAAGAATCACTTATGAAAAGTGATTCATACATATCATATTGTACTTTAAAAGATTTTCCACAAAAAGCTATTCAGAATGCATTGTTAGAAATTATTAATGAAGTTAAAGATAAATCATTCTTTGTCTTCAACGAGACTGATGAAAAAATTCAATATTTTGGTGCTCAAAATGATGAACTAAAATCAAGAAATATTTTAAATATCATTAAAAAATTTAATAGTATCTCAGAAGGCAAAGGTGGTGGAAAACAAAATTTTGCTCAAGGGGGGACATCAAATATTGATTCATTAAATAAAATGATTTCAATTTTAGAAGGTCTATGCAAAAACTAATGAAGAAAAAATTAGGAATAGATTTTGGAACAAAAACTATAGGTTTGGCTATATCTTTTTTAAATATACCAATGCCTTTAAAGAATATTAGTAATGATGATAATGTAATAAAAAATATTCATGCTATTATAAAAGATGAAAATATCGACATAGTAGTTCTTGGTCTACCTCTAAATGCAAGTGGAACTGAAAGTGATCGAACAAAAATTGTAAAGCAATTTTACAATAAACTTAAAGAAGAAATAAATCAACCAATTTTTTTAGTTGATGAAAGATATACAACAAAAAATACAATAGAAGAATTAAAAAATTATTCATATAAGTCAAGTAAAATTAAAACAATTAAAGATATGAATAGTGCATGCAAAATTTTAGAAGAATTTGAAAAAGGTAAATATTATCATGGATAAATTAAATGAACTAAAAACTATTTGTTTAAATAACAACATCCCTATTATTAGGGATGATATTGTTTTATTTTTTAATGACTTTTTTAAACAAGAATGAATCTCGAATGTTTTAGAAATAGGAACTGCATATGGATATAGTTCATATGTTATTCATAACATAAATAAAAATATTAAGATAACTACTATTGAAAAAAATAAAAACAATATTGAAATAGCTAATCAATATATCTCAGATTTTGCTAAAGTCATTAATACTGATGTAAGGGATTATCAAACTGATGAAGTTTTTGATGTAATATTTTTTGATGGTCCAAAAACATGTCAAATTGAAATGTTTGAAAATTTTAAAAATAATTTACATGATAATGGAATATTTTTAATCGATAACATTTTCTTAAAGGGATTATTAAAAAAAACGAATTCAACTAGAGTTAAAAAAATTATTGATAAAAATAATTTGTTTATAAGTTATCTTAAAGATTTAAAAGATTGAAAATTAGAGATATATAATATTGGAGATGGATTAGGAGTATTAAAAAGATGCAAAAACTAAGTGTTGTATGTTGAAATAAAAATTTGTTTAATAAGCTTTTAGAAACAGAAGTAGAAAAAATTATTATAGGTATTAATAAACTTTCTTGTAGAATGAACGGTTATTTTGATATAGATGATCTTTCTCTATTATGTACATTAAAAAATGATAAAAAAATAGCAATTTGTATCAATAATTTTTTTCATGAAAGTGATATTGAATTTTTAGAAAAAAAAATAATTGAGATATCAAAATATGAAATAGATGAAATATCTTTTCAAGATTTTGCAGTTGCTCAAATTGTTTATGAGAATAATATCAAAATCAAATTAAATTATAATCCTGAAACATTAAACACAAATTATGAGCAAATACCTTTTCTACTTGAAAATAATATAAATGAAATGACTATTGCAAGAGAACTTACATTGCATGAAATTAAAGAAATAGCAAATAATAAAATTAATATTGAACTTGAAATGCAAATTCATGGTTTCACTTATTTTATGCATTCAGCATGGCCTATGACCTCAAATTTTAAAAAAGAAATAAATTCAAAAAAAATAATACATAATAATTTAGACTTTTATTTCATAAGAGAAGAATCCAGAGATCTTAAGAATATTATTTTTGAAGACTATCAAGGAACACACATGTTTTCTGGTTTTGTTTTATGTGGCATATCAAAAATTAAGGAATTAGAAAAAATTGATTATTTTAAAATTGATCCAATTTTTAGAACTGAAGCATGAACTATTAATGTTATTAAAATATATTCTCTATATTTAGAAAATAAAATAACTTTGAACCAAGCAATGTTGTTATTTAGAAAAATAGAAAAAAATAATATTTTATCTGAGTCATTTTTAGGGAAAATAACAAACATGCCTCATTTTAGACAGGAGAAATCTAATGACTAAATTTCATGAATTATTAGCTCCTGCTGGAAATTATGAAAAGGCTAAATATGCTTTAGACTTTGGTGCTGATGCTATATATATTGGTCCAAAAGCATATTCATTAAGAGCAAGATCATCTAATTTTGATATTGATGAAATTGAAAAAATTACAGAATATGCACATTCACTTAATAAGAAGGTATACGTAGTTTTAAATATACTTTGTCATAATATTCACTTAAAAAATTTTGAAAGTTATTTTAAAAAAATATCTAATTGTAATGTAGATGGAATAATATGTGCAGATCCATTTATTATTTCTACAATAAAAAAAATAGACAAAAACATGGAAATTCACATTTCAACTCAACAATCAATATGCAATTCTAAATCAGCTTTATTTTGAAAAAGAAACGGTGCAACAAGAGTTGTTTTAGCAAGAGAAGTTTCATATGATAATTTAAAATTAATTACAGAAAAATTAAAAGACATAATCGAGATTGAATATTTTATACATGGAGCTGTTTGTATTTCATACTCAGGTAGATGTACAATGTCAAATAATTTTTCTTATAGAGATGCTAATATTGGTGGATGTGCACACTCTTGTAGATGACTTTACGATATTGAGAATGATAATATTGATTATAAATTTACAATGTCAGCAAAAGATATGGCTTTAATGAGCGAATTAGAAAAATTATTAAATTTACCTATCGCTTCTTTTAAAATTGAAGGAAGAATGAAATCAGTTTATTATATTGCAACAATAATAAGTTCATATAAGAAAGCTATTGATGAATATGAAAAGTATGGAAAGATATCAGATAAGTGAATTGATGAAATAAAAAAAGCAGAAAATAGAGAAACATCAACAGCATGTTTTTATAACAAAGGTAAAGAAAACATGCTATATATTAGTGATGAAAAAAAAGTTAAACAAGTTTTTGCATTTTTAATAAGTGATATAGAAAATGATTATTATATTATCACATGTAAAAATTATTTTGATAAATCAATGATATTCGAATCAATTAGTTATAATCATGATACAATTCAGTTTAAGATTGCTGAATTATTGAATATTGATAATGAAGCTATAGAAACTGCTAATGTTCCAATGCGTAAATATAAAATAAAAATAAATACAGATCAAAAATTATCTATTAATGATTTAGTTAGAATTATAGATTAAAAAGTTTTAATAATATATTACTTTAATAAAATAAGAATAACTCTTAGTTTTTTATTTTATAATAAGTATAGGAGTAATTATGAAAATTGATTTGCATTTACATTCCGAAAATTCCTCTATTAATGGAGATACCATAAAATGAGATTCATTATATGATTCATTAAAAAAAATAATGCTAAATAATGTTAAAATTATGTCATTTACAGATCATAATTATTACTCTAAGAAACTATATTTAGAATCCAAAAAACTAGCATCAACTGCTGGAATACATGTATTACCAGGAGTAGAAATAAATGTTGTTAATAAAAGAGATAAGATATCTCATATGTTGATAATTTTTAATGATAATTTAAACGATGAACAATTAAGCCTTATCGAAACTAGGATTAACAATTTAACAAAAACAGGAATTAGTATAAATAATATAAATGATTTTATGAATGACTTTGAAACTATAAGAATTATTCATATTGGAAAAAATGATTATTTTGAATTAGAAGATTTAGATGGATTAAATTATGATGCATTTGAAATTTCAAAAAAAGATCATAGTAATTTTAAAAAAATAATAGAGAACAATGTTGTATCATCAATTGTTTCGTTTTCTGACACACATATATGAGATAAATATCCTCAACATGCCATGCTTGAAACATATTTACCAAATAACGATAAATTTACATTTGATTACTTAAAAAAATGTTTATTGGAAAATAAAGATTATACAAAACATAGGATTAAAAATGATTAAAGAAATAATTTTAAAAAAAACAGACTCATTAGATTCAGAAAAAGGAACAATAAAAATAAATTTTAGTAATCATCTAAATGTTATTATTGGACCAAAAGGTGGGGGCAAATCAACATTATTTGATTTAGTTGCAACTATTAAAAAAGGTTATATTTCTCAAAATGTTATTGATGCACTAAAAAGTTTTAATCTTGAATTCATAAAAGCTATAAAATTTAATGGTGAAGAAATTTTATCAAACCAAATTTCAAAAAAGAAAACATCAGAAAAGGAAAATGATTTTAAAAATAGAAATGATGTAATTTATCAAGATGACAATATAAAAAAGAATTTAAATTCTTCTTCAGAAATAGAAGATGGAAAATTAGAACATGCAAAAAAAATAATTGAATCTTCTAAAGAAGCAATTGAACCATTTATTAATAAAATACATTCATTTTATATGCAAGTTAAAAACATTGTTAATTCAAATGAAAATAATAAAATTAACTGATCAAATACATTTATTTTAAAAAAAATAGATGCTGAATTAAATATAATAAGTAAATTAAATTATGATCCAAAAATAATGAAACAAAGAATAGAAGAAGAAATTCTATTTCTAAAAAAAATATTTAGCGATGTAACTGATGATTTAAATAAATACAAAAGTTATATGCCAAGAATCTCTTCCTTTACTATTCATAATGATGATGAATTTAAAAATAAATTTACATCAAAAGTATCTAAAATAATTGAAGAAATAGAAGAATTTAAAAAAATAATTAATTCAAGAATTAATGTTATTCAAAGAATAAATAGATCTATTGTTTTTTTTGAAAAATCATACAACAATATAGTTAATGAAATAAAACAAAAAGATTTTCAATCTCAAGGTTTAAAAGCGTTTGAAAATGAAGCAAAAGAATATTTCAAAGATTTTGCTAAAAAAATAATCTCATTAAAAAAAGATTTTAACTATCTGTTAAAAAAACCAGTCGAAATTAAGTTTAGTGATAACATAGATAATAAACATTTATTAAGTTATAAAATTGATGAAAAAATATTAATTGGAGAAGATACTATTATTAAGCTTTTGAAAAATGTCCTTCACACTCCAAAAGCACCTAATGATATATCTAAATGAATAACTGAAAATCAAAAAGAAAAAAAGGAATTTAAAATTTTTGATGACGATAAATTAAAAAGAACATTAGCTAAAGAAATAAAAGAATATGTAAAAGTATATGCAGATGGTATTGATTATGAAACAATGTCTCTTGGTCAAAGATCCATTTATGGAATTAAATATAAATTTGAACGTTCTATAAATGATGATTTATTTTTAGATCAACCAGAAGATAATTTGGATAATGAAACTATAAATAAAAATATTGTTGATTTAATTAAATCAAAAACAAAAAATCAAATTTTTATTGTTACTCATAATGCAAACATAGGAATACTTATAAAACCAGAAAAAGTCATTATTGCTAATTTATCATCACCTGAACCTTATATTGAAAGAAATCCAATTGAAAAAATTGAAGAGAATGATTTATCAGCTAAGTATTTAGAAGGTGGTATTGACGCATTAGAAAACAGATATAAAATTATTATTAAAGGAGAAAAATAATGAAAATTACTATTGTTGAAAATAATGAAAAAGATGGTG
>CASDUM010000017.1 GCA_949283985.1 uncultured Mycoplasmataceae bacterium
AAATGGAATAAAATATAGATATTCAGATCCAGAATTTATTAGAAGTGAAATAATGTTTGGAGAATTAAAAAAACATCCAGCTGCAAAAAATAGATATCAATATGATGTAACAGATGATACTAAAGCAGTTAAAAAAGTATTTTCTATACCTTCAACAGTAAAAGGGATTACTTCACTGGGTTTATATGCCCCTGCAGGTGAAATTATAGAACTAAAATTTTCCAAAGAGACATTAGACTTAATGAGGGCGCAAAATATTGATAATTTTAGAATTATAATAAATGATTCATATTGAAATATTCCTGAAAATGATGAATTTAATAATGGGACTGGAAAAATAGCTAATAGATATCCATTTCTAGAAAGTGATTTTAAAGTTAATTTATGAGAAATTGATAGTGATGGTACATATAAGTTTGGAACTCCTTTTGGAGGATCGATATCTATTTTTATTGATAGTTCATTAAAACAACCGAATTCAAATGATTGATATCAATCATATCATAATTATGAGTTCGAGGTTAAAAATGCTGTAGAGAGCATTTATTATTCTCATGGTGTTACTACAAAAGAACAGTGAGATGATATGATAGATAGATATGTAAATCAAGTTGGCAATCCAAATAAAATTACTGCGCCTAACTTATCATTAGATTTTGCATATGGATCAATGAATATATCTTCACATTTGTCTCAAAAGAATACTTTTGCTCAAACACCCATAAATAGTATAGTGTATCCTGAGTCTACTTTGGAAAAATGAACTGGATTTTTATTTTGTAGTGAATACTTTGGTGGAAGAGATGTTAATAAAAATGTAAGAAAATTAGATTTTAGATTTTGCGATTATATTTGAGGAGGTGCTGCAGCATGGGGTGGTGGTAATAGATTATCATCACCAATGAGTTGAGCTTCTAATTCATTTTTAACTGGAGCAGATAATTGAACAATTAAAAATAATTGAGGTACGTTTCATGAAATAAATCATAACTTTCAACAAAATGATGCAATATGACAATTGAACACTCATGGTGAAACAAATCAAGTTACTATACCAGCATTTTCATTATTAGGTGACAATGGAAGATGAAGAAATAAATTAAATTGAACAGCTGAATATGATGAACAATACTCACCAAGTCAATGGGCATGATTTAGATTTCAAAATATGTTTTCTATTATAGAATTTTTAAAGGATTTAAGAAATCAAAATAAAACAACTTTTGAATATGATATTTATGGATTAATTAACTTTTTTGGTGGGTCATATAACTACATGAATTATGTAAGAAATGATATCCAAACAAGTAATGGAAAAGATCCAGTTGATAATACTAATCGTGAAGGTGGATTTTATGAAATATTAGAATTATCTAATTTTTATAATTTAAACTTTTGACCAGCATTAAATAATTTTTATCCATTATGACATGACAACAAAGACGGTTGATCTAGTTTGCATAAATGACCACAAAGTTATAAATCTGCAACACCTGTCCAAAAAGCTTTAATAAATGATTTAAAAAAGTATAAATCTTTTGATTTTGTAGGTAATTTATATTCATGTGGTTCTTATTTATGAAACGATGAAAAAAATGATTTTATTTATACTGGAGACACAAATTCACCATACCAAATTCCAGCAGGAAAATCTTATGTTTTAGATTTTGAGAGTGGAATTAATTCTTTAAATAAAGATTTTAAATGAGATAATATATCATTTCCTTCAACTACAAGTGCTGGAGGAACACTTAAAGTTGATCCAAATAATTCTAAAAAATTAATTTATACTCCAAATAAGAATGCTATTGATCAAATAGATGAATTTGATATTTCTATCAATATTTCAAATCAATATAAAAAACCAGATAACTATGTTCCGTGCTATAAATGAAAAATAAAAATTAGACAAACACCTGATGCAGCATTACAAACTGTATATACTGGATGAGACAATAGTATTAGATATAATGCAAATAATTTTGTAAATGATATGAAAGCTTTAAGAGATAATCGTAATCCTACAACTTATAAAAATTTAAAAGTTTTATATCAAAATGTTCATAATCCTATAACTTCATTGGGAGTGTTTAATGATTCAACAATATTAAATAAAGATGATATTAAAGGAACATTATCTGAATTTTATTTTGTGGCCCCAGAAGATGGTCAATACGAATTTCAAATTAAAAATGCTATTGACTTAGTTATTGAAGTTGATGATGCAGAAGTATATAGAGGTCAGCAAGCAAGTGATCATTGAGAAACAGCGTTTACTAAAAATCTTCAAAAAGGTCAAAAAATAAAGGTTTCTAATTATCTAATGTATAAAAATAATCCATTATTAAATTATCATGTTCTTAAAGATGGAGAAGTGATAGATTTTTCCAAAAATGTTTTAAATAATACAGCGCTTGAATTAAATAGTTCCAATCCTGAAGTATTTTTAACAGATAAATATACATATAAATCTAGAAGAATAGATTATAATAATTTCCAAACATCTATGTTTGGTCTAAATGTTTCTAGAGAAAAAACTTTAATTAATAAAAATGAATATGAATTTTTAAGTGATGATCCACAAGTTGGTGATAAATATAAATATCTAAAAGATGATGATGATAATTATCTTGAAATTTGAACAGCTCCAAAAGTTGACGAAATAACATTAACTTTAAATGCAGAATTTAAACAACCAACAAATGTTAGAACAATCTTTTTCAATCACAGAACAAACAACCATTGAGAATTAAGACCTACAAAAATAAAAATTGAAAATGAAAATGATGAAGTTTTATTTGATGGCGATTATGGTACTCAAAAAAATGATAGATCAAAAGATTCATCTGTATTAACATTAGATAAAAATTACACTGTTAATAAGCTTAAATTTACTTTTTATAATAATCAAACAAAAGATATATGAGGAAATGGAGATTATAAAACTGGTATCATTTTTGATAGTATATTCTTTTCATCACAACATCAGCTACAAGTTAATAAATCAATACCTATTAACTCTTCTACTATAAAACAAATAGGTAATTGAGAATCGTTAAACAATAGCACGTCATCATCAGAAAATATTTCCCCTATTAATCAAACATCATTAAAAAGTATTACTCCTAATGATAGCTTAGAATTTAATTTAACAGCAGAAGGTTTTGATTTAGTTGGAAAATTAAATAATACCAATTTTGATGTATTTATAAATGGTAAAAAATACGAACAGCAATTAAACCCATCTAACGAAGAATTTTCGCGAATATTATTTCAATATACATCTGATACAAAAAAAGAATATATGAAAATAAAAATAGTAAATAGAAGCACTAATCCTTTATATATTGATTACATACAAACATATGGTGAATATGTAAAAAACTATTAATATATATCGCTCTATTAGTTAATTTGGTGTGTTAATGGAAAGTTATAATTTAACAATTTTATAAAAGATGTTGATTAAGTGCTATAATTAATATAGCAATGTGCCAAAGAAAGTAACTGGGAAACCTTAATTTGTTACCGAGGTTCATAATATCAATATTATTTACTTGCATGTTGCTAAAAATTGAAAGGAGAATCTTTTGAAAAGAGCAATAGAGTTAAAAGAACAAAAAGTTAACGAAATTAGCGAAATTCTTAAGTCTTCAAGTTCATTTATTATCTTTGAATACAAAGGTTTAGATGCTGGTGATACAACAGCACTAAGAAAAAATATGTTTTCAAATGATACAAAAATGTTGGTTTTAAAAAACAATATAACTAATAGATCATTAGAAAAAATTAATGTTAAAGATTTTGGAGAATTAGTTGGACCTAATGCTATCGCATATAGTAAAACTGAACAAATCGCTCCATTAAAGTTAGTTAATGATTTATTAAAATCAAATGACTTTATAAAGATTAAAGGAAGCGTTATTGACGGAACTTTTTATGACGCTGAGTCAACAATGAAAATTGCTACACTTCCAAGTAGAGAAGGTATGTATTCAATGTTTTTATCATGTTTGACTTCACCTATAAGAAGCTTCTTATATGGATTAAAGGCTATTTCTGAAAAGAAATAATTTTATATAAAAATGAAAGGAATTTATTATGGCAAAAATTAGTAAAGAAGATATTATTTCTACATTAAAAGAAATGACTATGCTAGAAATTAAAGAATTAATTGAAGCAATTGAAACTGAATTTGGTGTTTCTGCTGCTGCTCCAGTTGCTGTAGCTGCCGCTGGTTCTGAAGCTGCTGCTGGTTCATCAGAAGTTAGCGTTATTTTAGCTGCTGCTGGAGACAACAAAGTAGGTGTAATTAAAGTAGTTAGAGAAATTACAGGTTTAGGTTTAATGGAAGCTAAAGCATTAGTTGA
>CASDUM010000018.1 GCA_949283985.1 uncultured Mycoplasmataceae bacterium
CATCTAGGAGAAAAAGTGAAAAGAAAATCTACAAATCAATTAATCTTAGAAAAATTAGGTAATCTTGAATCTAAAGTTGATAAAATTGATGAAAGACTTACAAAAGTCGAGTCAAGACTAGATAATATCGAAAATGATGTTAGAGTTCTTAAAAATGATGTTAATGGTCTTAAATCAGAGGCTAGAAAGCATGGATGAAATATATAATTTTATCGAAATAAATAGTTATTATATTTCACAAAACAAATATTATAAATAAAAAGAATTGCTAAAAATAAAGCAATTCTTTTTTACAATTTTTTACATTAATAAACTGTAATTAGTAAATAGGTAATTTTTAATATTAACAAAATTTTATTTTTTTATTCTTGATACACTTTAATCAATTCACACTCTATTAGAATAGATGAATTCTTATTAGAATACAATAAACTATAAAAAGCACTAGCTATTTTTTCATCATCAATAAAAATTTTATAGTCGTATGATTTGAAATCATCAAACACATTCTTAACACATACATCACTAATCATAAAATTTTTTTTTAAGATTTGTTTTGCTAAGAAAGAGGCAGCAAAAATTTTATGAGTTCCACAAATTAAGAATGTATCATCATCTATTTTTTTATTAAAATTTTCTCATATCTTTCTAATTTCATCTAATGAATTGTCTTTAATTTTAAAAGATTCATGTTTAATACCTCTACCACCAATAGCATCAATAAACCCTTGATATCTATTTTTACCAAAACATTGATTATAATCATCTAAACCAAAATAAATTATTTTTTTGAACTTGCCATCATTTTCATCGATAATTCTAGTCACCATTTTTTTCATAGAACTATAAGAATCAAAATTAATTGATTTTTTGTTTGTACTGTCATAGCCATATACAATAGTATTAGCATCAATACTATTAATAAATTCTTCTAATTCTTTTGTCATTGTTGGCGGGAAAAGAAAAATATTTTTCGGTCTTCTTAAAAGTGTTTCTCTAACTGTGTCCATGAATACATTTACATCAGTAGTACCTTCAACAATATATGTACTTATCCCTTTTGATTTAAGTAGCTCAATACATTTATTTGCTATTTTATTGAATGTTAGATTATCCAAAAGTTTTGGAATAACCATATAAATACATTTCTCATAACCTCTTATAATTTGAGCGCCTACATTTGGTGTAAAATTATATTTCTTTATATAATCTTCAATTATTTTCTTAGATTTTTTTGAAATTGATCCATTATTGTAGTATCTACTAATTGTACCTAAACTCAAACCAGTTTCCTCTTTCATATCAATATATGTAAGATTCTTAGTTTTTTTATTTTTTTCCATTATAACCTTTACTATTATTATATACCTTATTTTCAATAAACAAAAGTATTTATTATTTATCATACAAAATACCCCTTAGTATAAAGGGTATTTTGTATAGTCCTTTATAGGGAAGGGACTAGTCCCTTCCTGCATACTTGATTTTATATTAAAAAGTTATAAAAACTTAATGCAAGATTTAATATAGAGAGGGAGATGTATTTAAATATTAAAATTCTTTTTTAATATCTCCATAACCTTGATTATTATTGTTTATTGTAGGATTATTTGCAATAAAATTATTTAAAGGCTCTCATATAGTTTGATCAGTGCTATTTTTATTACCAAAATATCTTGTACCTTTTATTAATGAAACATCGTTATTTGGTAATATTTCCTTGTAATTTTCCAAAGTTGTAGTATCAGGTAATGTATATTTATCACTGTTACCAATACTAATTCAAATTTCATTCGGTGTAATTTTTTTTAATAAAGATTTTGTATTTGAATTTTCTGTTGTAGATCCATGATGTGGAGATTTTAAAATATCTACATCTAGTTCGTCGTAGTGTTTAGGAGGTATTGATGCTGGTACTCCTCTTACATCTAAATCACTTCCAGCTAAATCACCATTATATAAAATAGATTTTCCATTTCATTGGAATCTATTTGTAATACTTCATGCATTTTGGTTATCAAAATCTTTTTTAAGCG
>CASDUM010000019.1 GCA_949283985.1 uncultured Mycoplasmataceae bacterium
CGAGGTATTATGAGAACAAAGTTAAATGTACTTTTTTCTAGTCAATTAAAAAGGAATGTTTATGAAATTGCAAACCAAAGAAAAAATGTTGACATCTTTTTTTATCGTGGCTTATTAGAAAAATTTATTGAAGATAAAAAAATTATAAAAGAAATAAATGAAACATTAGATGATGGTGGTTCATATAAAAATTCTAAAACAGCTAAAATTGTTTTTGTTATTATAGACCATTATTCGTATTATGAAGTTGAATCAACAAATGATATTAAAGCCTTTTCAGCTATTTCTAAATCAATAATGAGTAAGTTAAATTGAAAAGAAAATTTAGTATTTATCATTAATAACAAAAATGTGAAAAAGGTTCCTTATGCTGAACAACTTCAATCTTTAACAAAAGAAATATTAATAAATAATATTGATGAAGAAAAACAAGATAATAAATATTCAAATGATAATGTAGTTCCATCTACAGACGACATTCAAAATTCAGACAACATAGAAACTAAAGAAGAAGTTAACACTAATAATAATCAAGATGATATTAAACATGAATTTAATGATAAAGAAAATAAAAATTCAGTTAATGGAATAGTAGATGATAATTTAGAAAAAAAATATTTAAATATTGAAAATAATTGTGATTCAATAAATAATCTCGAAGTAGAATATGAAGAAGTCACTGTAAAAAAAGAAGAGTCATATAAACCAAAACAAGTTTCGCCAACTAGTTCTCAAACATCAAATTATGAATATATAGAAAACAATGTTGAGAAAATGATTGAAAAATCAAAAATAGATTATGATAACATCGTTTGAATGAATGAAAATAATAAACACTTATTCGAAGGTAAAGAACCAAAGACAAGAGTAGTTTATTTAAATCAAATGAATAAAAATTTAAGTAAAGTTATAGAAGATAATTCTTCTATTGATGAATACATGTTAGAAAATAATAAAATAAAAATTGATATGGAATAAAAATGAGAAAAATTGAACTATCTTTGTTAGCACTAATGAATAATAAAAATATAATTAACGAACTTGAAAGAATAAAAAATAATGGTATTGAATTTATTCATTATGATGTAATGGATGGTCAATTTGTGAAAAATACAGCCTTTGAAGGCGAATATATAGATGAAATAAAAAAAATAGGTTTTAAAATAAGTGTTCATTTGATGGTAAAAGATATTTCTAGTTATGTCGATAAATTCATCAACAAAAATATTGATTATTTAACATTTCATATTGAATGTCAAAATGATAATGTAATAATTGAACAATTAAAAAAGATAAGAGAAAAAGGAATAAAAGCAGGGATAGCTATTAAACCTTTTACAAAAATATTTGATGTTGAAAAATTTGCTGAATATATTGATATATTAACGGTGATGTCGGTAGAACCTGGTAAGGGAGGACAAAAATTTATTCCTAATACATTTTATAAATTAATAGAATTAAAAAATAATGTTAATTTTAAAGATAAAGTAATACAAATTGATGGTGGTATAAACAATACAAATATTAATGAAATAAAAAGATATGTGAATCTTATTGTTTCTGGTTCGTTTTTAGCGAGCTATGATGATATTGAAAAACTAATAAAAGAAGTAGAGGAGTAATTGATGGCAAAGAAATATTTTGTATTTACATTAAATGCTGAACCATTATTTTCACTTGAAAATTCTTTTATTAGTTTTTTTTATGAAATAATTAATAAAATTTCAAAACAAGGTGAAATTATACTTTGTACAGATTTAAACTACAATAATGCTATTAAACTATCAAAATTAATGAATCTTTCAGAAGGATATATAATTACTTCTTGTGGTAGTTCAATATATGATGTTAAAAATAACAAGTGTATTTCAAGTTCCTATATTAAAAAAACATTATTACATCCTGTTTTAAGACAAGCGATAATTAATACTGATTCTATAGTATTACATTCTAAAGAAAACTTATTATTATATTCGTCAAGTTATGAATTAGGAAAATATGTTTATGATAGTAATGAAAAAATAGATAAATATTTTACCCATAATTATAATGATGTCAAAAAATTTATTAATAAAAACAAAGTAGAATATGTTGAAATTTATAATCATAATTATGGAATTAAAAAATATTATAAAAATGAAGAAATAATGAAATTAACGGTGGAAAATATATCCTTATTTTATAATAGATTATTAACAAATAGAGTCATTATAACAAATACAAATTTTCAACATTCAATAGATTATATATTAAAAAATAATAAAGAAGAATACACTGCATACTTAATTAATCTTACAAATATATTTGATAATCAAAAAATAAATTATAATGTTAGTTGTGATGTTAAGTATAATTTAGATTTTTTATTTAAAAATAGAACTTTTCATATGTTTGAAAAATCATTAAAATCATCACTTATATCAAGTGGAATAATGTATGAAGAAGAGGATGCATATGTTTAATATTGTTTCAGATAAAAAACCTGCAGGCGATCAAAAGAAATCAATCCCTAAATTATTATCAAATTTTGAAAATGGTATAAAAAAACAAGTTTTACTTGGAGCCACTGGTACAGGTAAAACTTTTACTATTGCTAATATTAAAAGTTCATTAAAGAAAAAAACACTTATCTTAGCACCAAATAAAACATTAGCTGCTCAATTATATACCGAATTAAAAGAACTATTTCCAAATGATTATGTTGAATATTTTGTATCATACTTTGATTTTTATCAGCCAGAAGCATTCGTAGTAAAGACTGGAACGTACATTGAAAAGTCATCAAAAGTTAATTCACAAATTGAAATGATGAGACTTTCTACTTTTAATTCATTAGTTAATCATGGAAACACAATAGTAGTCGCTTCTGTTGCTTCTATTTATTCTGCATCAGATCCAAATGAATTTAAAAAAAATAGTTTTATCATTGATAATAAATCTAAATTCTCAGAAATAAAAAAGAATCTAATTAAATTAAATTATAAAAGAAATGATGTTGAATTATTACCAGGTTCATTTAGAATCAAAGGAGATACTTTAGAAATTGCACCTTCAGTGGCTGATAAAATACTATATAGAATATCATTCTTTGGTGATGATGTAGAAGCAATTGATATTATTGATCCATTTGAAAAGAAAAAAATTTCTAAGATCAATAGCATAATTATTCCTTTGGCAAAAGAGTATATTCCGGATAAGGAAAAATTAAATATTTCAATAGAACGTATCAGAAATGAACTTCAAGATAGAATTGATTATTTTAACAAAAATAATAGATTAATTGAAGCTCAAAGAATAAAAGAAAGAACTGAACATGACATAGAGTCAATTTTAGAATTAGGATATTGTTCTGGTGTAGAAAACTATTCTAGACATTTAGAATTAAGAGAATCTGGAGAAACTCCATATTCATTATTTGATTACTTTAACACTGATAAAGATTGACTGTTAGTTATTGATGAATCTCACATGATGATTCCTCAAATTCATGGGATGTACAATACTGATAAATCAAGAAAAACTAATCTAGTTGATTATGGGTTTAGATTACCTTCTGCACTAGATAATAGACCACTTATGTTTGAAGAATTTTATAGTAAGTTAGATAAGGTTATTTATGTTTCAGCAACACCTAACGAATGAGAAATAGAAGATTCATCAAACACGATTGTTGAACAAATAGTAAGACCAACAGGTTTATTAGATCCAGAAATAAAAATTCTACCTTCTGAAAACCAGATTATAAAGATACTAGAAATAATTAAAGAAAATATTAAAAAAGGAGAAAGAACATTAATTACCGTTCTTACTATAAGAATGGCTGAAGAATTAACTAGTTATCTCCTTGATAATAATATAAAAGCACATTTCATTCATAACGATATCAAAACAATTGAAAGAGTTGTTATCTTAAATAAATTAAGAAAAGGGATTTATGATGCAATAATCGGCATTAATTTATTAAGAGAAGGAATTGATTTGCCAGAAGTATCATCAGTTATAATTGTTGATGCTGACAAACCTGGATTTTTTAGAAATGAAAAATCATTAATTCAAATTATTGGTCGTGCATCAAGAAATCAAAATGGTAAAGTTTATATGTTTGCTGATGAAATAACAGATGCAATGAATAAAGCAATTGAAGAAACCGAAAGAAGAAGAAATATTCAAATTCAGTATAATCAAGAAAATAACATTGTTCCAAGAACAGTTTCTAAACCAATATATGATGACTTATCAGTAAGTGATATCAATATAACAAGTGATAATTTTAAAACAAAAAAAGTCGAGAAAACAAAATTATCTCACCAAACACTTGCTAAAATTAGAAGAGAAATGGAAGAAGCTGCTAAAAATCAAGAATATGAAAGAGC
>CASDUM010000020.1 GCA_949283985.1 uncultured Mycoplasmataceae bacterium
AGATGAAGTTGTTGGTGGGTTAATGTACAATGCAAATATCCCATGTATAATTGTAGTTAATAAATGGGATATCGTAGAAAAAGACACATACACTATGAATCAAAAAAAGGAAGAAATCAAAAAAAGATTTAAGTATATTCCTTGAGCTCCTATTGTGTTTTTAAGTGCAAAAGAATCAAAAAGAATTGATAAACTTTTTGATGAAATAGAAAATATAAGAACTTCATTAATAAAAAAAATAAGTTCATCAACACTTACAAATGAATTAAAAAAATGTCAACTATTAAATAACCCTCCTTTTTGTAATGGGGGGAGACTAAAAATTTCTTATGCAACTCAAATTGATAGTCAAATACCTACATTTGTTGTGTTTTGTAATAACCCAAACTTTTTACATTTTAGTTATGCTAGATTCCTAGAGAATAATATAAGAGAAACTTTTGGTTTTGATAATGTTCCAATTTGCTTATATTTCAAAAATAAAAATTCTAGAATTAGAGAAGGAGTAAAAAATGACGAAGAATAAAGTTGTTGTATTAGGAACAGGTGCGTGAGGAACTGCTCTTGCGAATGTTCTTGCTGATTCTGGTAATGATGTTTTTATGTGAGGTGTTAATCAATCGGAAGTTGATGATATAAATAAACATCATAACAAGAAATACTATGGTAATAAAAGAATAAATAGTAGGATATCAGCCTCAACTAATTTAAAAGAAGCACTTTTTAGAGCAAATTATATTGTATTGGCAATACCTTCAATATTTTTGAAAGATGTTTTAAAATCTAGTAAAGAATTTATTTTAAATAAACCAATAATAATTAACGCTACAAAAGGATTAGATCCTGATACAATGTCTCCGTGAGGAGATACAATAAAAGAGATACTCTCATCAAATGACGTTGCATCGTTAACAGGCCCTTCATTTGCAATTGATGTTATCGATAAAAAACCAACAATTGTTAATATTGTCACAAAGAGCGAATCACTTTTTAAAAAGATATCATATATATTTAATTGTGATTATTTTAAAATTGTTAATTGTAAAGATGAAAACGGAAGTGAAATTTGTGGAGCTATAAAAAATTTACTAGCAATTGGTATAGGTATAGCTCACGAAAATCATAACTCTATTAACACTGTATCCGCATTATTAACTACAGGTATAAATGAAATAAAAGAAATTATTTCATTACAAAACGGCGAGCAAAAAACTATTCTAGATTATTGCGGAATAGGCGATATCTTTCTTACATGTACATCAGATAAATCTAGAAATTTTTCTTTCGGTAAACAATTATATAAGCACGGACTTAATAAATCTTTGATAATGAATTCAAATACAGTCGAAGGATATACTGTTTCAAAGGTTGTTGAAAAAATAATTGAAAAAAAATCAGATAAATTTCCAATTCTAAATTCAATATGTATGGTTTTATCAAATAAGTTAAAACCAAGGGACTTTGTAAATTATTCGATCGAATTAATAGGATTAAAAGATGAAAATAAATAATGTTCAGATTAATTATTTCCTAAAAAAAATCATCGATAATAATGAATTAAAAATATTTGAAAAATATTTAGAATATATTAACAATAGTGAAAAAGAAGAATTTGATGAAATAATAATTGAAGGTAAAACAATAATTCAATATATTGTCTCTCAATCAAATTTAAATTTCTTAAAGTTAATGGATAAATATAATTATAGTATAAATAATTCATTTGATGATGAACTACCATCAATAATTTCAGCTAAGAATAAAGATTTACAAAGCTTAAAAGTTTTTTTAAAATCAAATAAATCTATTTTGGAAAACTCTAAAACTTCAGTGTTAATAGAGTTAGTAAAAAACGGAGAAGAAAAATTTATACTGAAAAATTTAGATAATAAAAAAGTTATAAATTCACTTAAATTTGAAGATGAAAATTCAAACAATATATTGTTTTACACAACTGATTTACAATTTATAAAAAAAATAGTATCAATTGATAATAAAGTTATAAATACTAGAAACTGAAATAATGACGATCTTGTTCTTCATTTTGCAAAGAATTCGAATTATGAAATAACAAAATATTTTATAAAAAATAAACTTTATAAATTAAACATCATAAATTATCAAGATTGCAATATTATCCACTATATTTTAAAAAATAAATGGTTTGATTTATTAAAAGAAATAGATACTAAAAAAATAAAGAAAGAATTTAATATCTGCAATGTTGATGGAAATGATTTATTTTTAGAGTTATTGATGAATTCAGACAACGACTTATTTGAAACATATAGTAAGACTTTTTTTAATAAGA
>CASDUM010000021.1 GCA_949283985.1 uncultured Mycoplasmataceae bacterium
AGCTTTTGCACATTTAAGATTTTAATTAAGATTTTAAGAAAGGAAAAATATGGCAAGAAAATTTCCAATTGAGTTATTTAGAAATTTTGGTATTATGGCTCATATTGATGCTGGTAAAACTACCACATCCGAAAGAATTTTATATCATGCTGGTAAAACTCACAAAATTGGTGAAGTTCATGATGGTGCAGCTACTATGGACTGAATGGTTCAAGAACAAGAAAGAGGAATTACAATAACTTCAGCTGCTACATTTGTTCAATGAAAAGGACATCAATTAAACTTAATTGACACACCAGGACACGTAGACTTTACAGTTGAAGTTGAAAGATCATTAAGAGTACTAGATGGTGCAATTGCTGTTCTTGACGCTCAAAATGGTGTTGAACCACAGACTGAAACTGTTTGAAATCAAGCATATAAATATTCTGTTCCAAGAATTGTATTTGTTAACAAAATGGATAAAACAGGTGCTGATTTTGAAATGTGTTTAAGATCATTAAAAGAACGTTTAGGAGCTAATGTTGCTGCAGCTCAATATCCAATTGGTGCTGAAGCTGATTTCCAAGGTGTAATTGATCTTGTTGAAATGAAAGCATTATACTTTGACGGTAGTGCTGATGAAAAAACCGAGATTAAAGAAATTCCTGCTGAATTAAAAGATAAGGCTGAAATTTTCAGACAACAATTAATTGAAACAGTTGTTGAATTTGATGATGCAGTTATGGAAAAATATCTTAGTGGAGAACAATTAACTGTTGAAGAAATTAAAAAATGTATTAGAAAAGGTGTAATAAGTGCTACATTCCATGCAGTATTTTGTGGTACAGCATTTAAAAATAAAGGAGTTAAACCTTTATTAGATGCAGTAGTTGACTATTTACCTTCACCAGTAGATGTTCCTCCAATTAAAGCTTATAAAGATAATGGTGATGTAATTGAATATCACAATAGTGATGATGGTCAATTTGTTGGTTTAGCATTTAAAATTGCTACAGATCCATTTGTAGGAAGACTAACATTCATGAGAGTTTATTCAGGTGTATTAGAAAAAGGTTCGTACATTTATAACTCATCAAAAGGTAAAAAAGAAAGAGTTTCAAGACTTGTTAAAATGCACTCAAATAACAGAGATGAAATCGATGAAATTAGAGCAGGTGATATCTGTGCTGTAATTGGTTTAAAAGATACAGGTACAGGTGATACGCTTACTGTTGAAAAAAATGAAGTTACATTAGAACAAATGAACTTTGCTGAACCTGTAATTTCTTTAGCAATCGAACCTAAATCAAAAGGTGATCAAGAAAAAATGAGTATTGCATTGCAAAAACTTGCTGAAGAAGATCCAACATTTAGAGCTTATACAAACGAAGAAACTGGACAAGTTATTATTTCTGGTATGGGTGAACTTCATTTAGAAATTATTGTTGATAGAATGCAAAGAGAATTTAATGTTCAAGTTAACGTAGGTGCACCTCAAGTTTCTTATAGAGAAACATTTACTCAGGAAGCAAATGCTGAAGGTAAATACATTAAACAATCAGGTGGACGTGGACAATATGGACATGTTATGATGCAATTTATTCCAAATCATGAAAAAGGTTTTGAATTCGAAGACAAAATTGTTGGTGGTAAGATTCCAAAAGAATATGTTAAACCAATTAAACAAGGTTTAGAAGAAGCTATGCTTTCTGGACCATTGTGTGGTTATCCAATGATTGATGTAAAAGCAGTTCTTTATGATGGTTCATACCATGATGTCGACTCATCAGAAATGGCATATAAGATTGCTGCTTCATTAGCATTAAAAGAAGCTGCTAAAGTTTGTAAACCTGTTTTATTAGAACCGATTATGTCTGTAGAAATTTCTGTTCCTGACGAATACTTTGGTACAGTTATGGGAGATATTTCTTCAAGAAGAGGTTCTATTGAAGGTAATGAACAAAAAGGTAACTCTCAAGTGATAAAAGCTAAAGTTCCTTTAAAAGAAATGTTTGGATATGCAACTGACTTAAGATCTAATACACAAGGTAGAGCTACATATTCAATGACATTTAGTCACTATTCACAAGCACCTAAATCAATTACTGAAGAAATTGTTAGTGCAAGAAACAAAAATAAATAATATAAAAACAAAATAATTTAAGTTATAATATTAAATGTATTAAATAGGAGAATAAAAATGGCAAAAGAAAAATTTGATAGATCAAAAGATCACGTTAATATTGGTACAATTGGACACATTGACCATGGTAAAACTACATTAACTGCTGCTATCTGTACTTATTTATCAAAGTCAGGTAAAGCTGAAAAAAAAGACTATGCATCAATTGATAGTGCTCCAGAAGAAAAAGAAAGAGGAATTACTATTAATACTGCACTCGTTGTATATCAAACTGACAATAGACACTACGCTCTTGTAGACTGTCCAGGACACGCTGACTTTGTTAAAAACATGATTACAGGTGCCGCTCAAATGGATGGTG
>CASDUM010000022.1 GCA_949283985.1 uncultured Mycoplasmataceae bacterium
AATAGAAAATTATAGATGACTTGGAAACGGGAATAATGAGAGATATGGTTCACATTTTGAAAAAGAAACATACCCAGTTTATTTAAATGCTAATAAAATATATTCAATAGATTTTTATAATGCCATATGTGATAATTCTAACGAATCATCTACAATGAATAAAGTTTCAATAAATTATTTAGGTGATCAAGAATCTGATAAAAATAAGAATAAAGTAGATTTAAATAATCAACCTTTTGCTAATTCATTTCAAACCATTGAAAGAAATTCTTATAGTGAAACAGTTGATATTATCGACAAATTTTACAACCTAGAAATTCCTTCAATAAAAAAGTACTATTGATATGTAGAAGAACAGAAATTATTTAAAAATGAATATGATATTTCTGCAGTAAATGATTTTGATATTCCAATTGTTGAAAAAAAACTTGGAAGCTTAGCAACATCTAAAAATATAGCATTTAGTCCATGAACAGAAAGTGCGGACTCTGAGAAAAGTGTAATAGAACGTCTTTTAGGAATAAATGAAAGTTGAGTACATATAACTAGCAAAGAAAACAATGAAACATTTGGGGGTTTTGATATTAATCTGGACAAACCAATAAATATTAAAAAAATTAGTTTTAGTGCTAGAAGTCCAGAGGAAGCAGCTCAAAGAGTTAAAATTATAGATTTAGATAGTAATTTGGAAATTTATGATGGATATATTAATTATTGATGAGATTATTATGGCCAATACATAACTTTTAAAAATAAAGTAGAACTTAAAAATTTCCGAATAAATTTTTATAAATGCGAGGATGATAGAGAATCGACCCCAGATAAATATAGAAATATATCAAGAGACAATAATAGTGGTTGAATAATTTATTATCCAAATCCAATTTCCTTTAATAGTTTTGCAAATGATGGTGACTATAATACCTATAAATATATGAAATATGGTTATTCTATTTTTAATGAAAATATAGATGTATTAGGACCTTGAAATATAACAAGTGATAATGCTATATTTAAAAGTAAGCAATTAATTTCAAGATATTCAGGAAGTATAATTAAAATAAAAGTACCTAAAGGCATATCAAGGATAGCGATTATTGGCGATCAATATACTAGTAATGGTGAATTTGATGTGTACATTAATGATAATAATAAAAAATCATACTCCAATCATTCAGATAATCCACAAATAGCTTACGTTCTTGCTGAAATTGAATTAGATTCTTCAATTGAAAATTATATAACAATAAAAACTACAAATGTTGATAAATATAATCCATTTAGTTTTCAAGGTGTATTATTAGATTATTCATATGGTATAGAATATTTAGTTGAAGATGAAGAATTTATTAAAAATAGTGAAGAACATGTAATTGATTGATGAGTTTGAGTTATAGTAGGCTCATCCACATCATTATCAATATTAGTAGTAACATTATTTATTTGAAAGAAAAGATCAAGAAATAATAGAGATAAACCTAAACCAACAAAAAAAGTTGTTATTAGCAAACCATCACCACAAAATAATAGATTGACTACATCGACTATAAATGAGAGGAAAAATCATCCATCATAATATCATTACTCTTTTGTTAAAAATATATTCTAGTAACAAAGATGTGCTTTTTTGCACATCTTTTTTATTTTGTCTTCACACGATATTTTTTAATACCTTGATTTTATATATCAATAGTTTTATAATTAAACAAAGGAGTAATAATATATGAAAAAAAAGAACTTAATACTTTTAGCAAGTTTATTTTCATTTCCATTAATTACTAGCATGGATAATGTTAGTCCGATTGGATATAAACATAATATATCAAAAGAACAAAATAAAAAATTAGATTCGCAAGAGACAACTTCATTATCGAACCAAGTAAGAACAACAAATGAGGGGGGGGTATTTAGTAAGCAACTTTCAAGTAATGAAAAAACATATATTGATACAGGAACAACTGGACCAAGAGGGATTTTGTTGCCTACAAATGATTATCATGTAACATATTTTGATAATAGTGGTAATGAAATTTGAACATCTGAAAAATCTTTTCAATCAACATCTAATACTGCGCAGAAATTTAATCAAATAGCTAGTTCTGTCTATGCAAATAATAAATTTTATGTATTATACTTTGTTCCTGGTTCTGATGCAAATTACTCACCTTTTAGATTGTGTGTCATTGATGAAAAAACAGGGTCAACACTTACGGAACTTCCTTTAGGGACTTCATATTATGAACCTAAAATAAACTCGTTTAATTTAATAAATGTTGATGGAACAGAAAATTATATAATTTTTGTTGCAAGATCTAACATTGAAACTGCTTGCTATAAAATAACATTTATAGAAACAATAAATAACACTATTGCAGCGCAATTATTTAAACCTGGAAATTCTTTTGATATGATTACTTCTATATCTGCAAAATGTATAGGTAATCAAATATATTTTGCTTTCATATATATAGAAAAATCAAATCATAATAACAAAACATTAAATTTTTATAGAATGAATATAAATACTAATAATATAGTGAATTTAATTAAAGGGGATAGTCTTTCAATTAATGTTCCTTGAAATGATTGACCAGAAGTTGATAAACAAACTGTTAAATTGGTTATGAATGTAATAGAAAAAGGAAATGGTGCATGAGAAGCATCAGTTAGATATGTTAATACATGAACATCTGAAAAATCTATTACAACATTCAATTTTGATAATAATACTCAAGGGTCAATAGGCGCTGAAAATATACAAAAAATTTCTCTTGGACCAGGAGAAGATCTTAATGTTACCTTTAATAATAGTTCACTTGAGGTAGCTAAGATAATAAATAATGATATATATCTATGAGTTAATGAATCTTGAGTAACAGATGTAGCACCTCATATTATAAGAATAAATGGTAATGAAGAAATTTTGCCAGATACACTAACAAGAAATTTAAGATCAAATCAACTAGAATGAAATTACAATCAAGCTTTTTTAATTGATGATGCACTAAATACCTCAATATTTTCAACAACTAGTAAAAATAGTTTAGAGTTTGTTGATTCAACAAACCAAACTTTTAAAATTAAATCAATTCCAGTGTATACTCCTGATACTTCTTCCCCTAAACAAGCATCAGATAATAATTTAATGATAATTATAATCGCAGCTGTTTCTGGAGTAGTTATAATATTAATTGTAGTTATTATATTCTTATTAGTAAGAATCTCTAAAAATAAAAAGAAAAAACTTAAAAATATTAAAAAACCTAATGTTGGACCTAGAAACAATTTATTGACAAATAGTTCACCAAATGTAGGTGGACCTAAACAAATTGGAAATCAACATAATGTTCAACGACGAAATAATGTAATTAACCAACAACCTCAAAATAATGCAAATAGACATCAACCCAATATGAATCCTGGTAATGTGACACCAGTTAGACCTCTAGTTGGTGGTTCTATTCCTATGAACACTAGACAACCAAGTATGATAAAACCTACTGCGCCACCCCCACCCCCACCTCCAATCAGTATGAATAATCAAGCACCTAAATCTTTTTCGCCTAAAATGATAAAGAAATAATATTAGTCAATATAACATTAACATATCTTTATTTAGTAATTAACTAATTAAAGATATGTTTTTATTAAAGTCTCACATTATCACATGAAAAACCTTTTATGATATGGAATAATAAAATGAATTTAAAAATTATACAATGTTCAAGTTTTACCAAAAGATGAATTTACAAATACTACTAAAAATTATTTTTTACATTAAGTAATTTTATCAACATTAAAAATTGTTTATTCCAGAAGCAAAAATAAAATTTTGTTGGTTATAAATTTGATTTTTTATTTTTAATAAAATATAATTAATTTATAGTTATTAAATGGAAAACAAAATGGAAAATTTAAATTCTAATGAAAATAGATTGCTTTTGTTTGAGATTGATGAGAATACAGTAAGTGAAATTGCAAAAGAAAAAAATTTTCAAAATATTACTGATGTCATTGTTGATTTAATAATTAATGATCACAACAATGTTCACAATATCATGAAACCAATCTTAGATACAGAATCTTTTAATTTAGATCAACTAAAATTTAAAATTATAAAAGATTCTAGAAAAGAAAAAATATATGAAGTTTCATACCATGATATAGAAACTAAAGATGAAAAAATTATTGGCGATATAATTATTAAAATGAATTATGAATCATATAAAGGCAACATGTCTAATGCAGTAGAAAATTCATATTGCAACTCAGCTGTAAATCCATTTTTAAATAAAGTGTATAAATTATATAATGAAAATTCGTCAGAAGGTGAATTAGAAAATTTATATAATTCTACATCAGAGGATATTGGTAAATATAGAGAAGTGAATGTTCATGATAACGAGTCACTATTTATGGATCCAGCATCAACAGATGATATTATCATTGAAGGACTAGATGAAATTGATGAAACTAAATACATACCATATCCAAATGGTCCTTTAAATAGACCGCCAGTTCCGTTTGATTTATGAAGATTAATTAAAGATAGAAAAAAAGGAGAATAATATGAGTACATTAAAAGATCAAGATATTATAGGTATTGACCTTGGGACCACAAATTCGTGTGTTGCCATTGTTGAAAATGGTGTTCCAAGAGTTATTCAAAATGAAGAAGGAAAAAGAACGATTCCATCAGTTGTTGCATGAGATGGATCAAAAATAGTAGTTGGTGATCAAGCAAAAGCATTTTTACTTGAAGATAAAGAAGCGATTTTTTCTGTAAAAAGATTTATGGGAACTAAGGAAGAAATTGAATTAGGAGGTAAGAAATATTCTCCTGAACAAATTTCAGGTTTAATTCTTCAATACATTAAAAATAGAACAGAAGTTTCTTTAGGGAGACCGATTTCAAAAGCAATTGTTACTGTTCCAGCATATTTTAATGATGGACAAAGACAAGCAACAATTAATGCTGGTAAAATTTCAGGTCTTGAAATAGTTAGAATTGTTAATGAACCAACAGCTGCTTCACTAGCTTATGGATTAGATAAATTAGATAATGATATGAAAATTCTAGTTTATGACCTTGGTGGTGGTACATTTGACGTTTCAGTTCTTCATTTACATGATGGAGTATTTGATGTTATGGCCACATCAGGTGATAACCATTTAGGTGGTGATGACTGAGATAGAAGACTTGAAGAATGAATTATCAATTCAATTAAAGAACAATATGGAAAAACAGTTGATTTAAAAAACCAATTAAATATCAACAAAATTAAGGGATATGCTGAATGATTAAAAATCCAATTATCATTTAATCAAGAAGTTTCATTAGATGTTTCAGAATTCACTAACAATGAAGGTGATTCAATTTATATTACTAAACAACATTTTGAAGACATAACTGCTGATTTATTAAATAGAACAAAAATTCCAGTAGAAGACGCTGTAAAAGAATCAGGATTAAGACCAGATGAAATTGACAAGATTATTCTTGTTGGTGGTTCTACAAAAATGCCAATGGTTAAAGAATATGTTAGTCAATATTTTGGTAGACAACCTGAAGAAGGTGTTAATCCAGATGAAGTAGTTGCTATTGGTGCTGCAATACTAGGTTCATCATTAAAAGGTGAATTAGATGTACAATTAAATGACGTTATTCCTATTACTATTGGTATGGAAGGATATGACGGAAAAACTATTCCTATTATTAAAAGAAACACAAAAATTCCTCATCTTGAAACAGGAATATTTACAACAAACTTTGATAATCAAGATAAATTAGAAATTAAAGTAGTTCAAGGTGAAAGACCAATTGCTGCTGATAATAAGCAATTAGGTGAATTTGAATTTTCTGGAATTCCTGCAGCTCCAGCTGAAGTTCCACAAATCCAAATAAGTTATAAAATAGATGAAAATGGTATCTTAAATGTATCTGCAAAAGACTTAGTTACAAATAAAGAACAAACAGTAACTATTAAAGATAATTCTGGTCTTACACAAGAAGAAATTAGAAAAATGATTGCAGATGCTGAAAAATTCAGAAATGAAGACTTACAAAAATTAAAAGACCTTGAATTAGTTGATATCATGTGACAATATGTAAAATTATTAGTTGATTATGTTAATGCTAATCCTTATAATAAATTACCATATTATAATAGAGATAGATCAATTGAATGAATTAGAAAAATGGAAGAATTTGCAAATTCAGGAGATTATAAATCAATTAGAATAAACTTCATTGCATTCCAATTCCACATTTATGTAACTATGTATGAAGAAATTAAAAAAGGTT
This sequence comes from uncultured Mycoplasmataceae bacterium, assembly GCA_949283985.1. GTDB lineage: Bacteria > Bacillota_I > Bacilli_A > Mycoplasmatales > Mycoplasmoidaceae > CAMREV01. Next base: position 6,305 of record CASDUM010000022.1, read on the forward strand.
ACAAAATGAATTTCAAAACTGATATTTAATTATCAATAAAAGAGAATTAGTTTAACTAATTCTCTTTTTTGTCTAATATTCAATTAATATATAATTCAACTGCTATCATTGCTCTAACATCATTTTCACAATATATTTTTAATTGTTCTTTAAGTCGATTTCATTCATCATCTATTAACATATTAAAAAATCTTTTTGTTGTCTCTTGCTGACAGATACCACCATTTTTAATTTCCAATTTTTTATAATCCTTACATTTACATAAATTAAATATATCAGGATTTTCTTTCTCTATTAATGCTAGAACTTTTTTTATTGAATAGAATCCATGAAGTTCTTCTAGGATTATATTATTTTTTGATGGAGTAAAAAAATCTGCCAAATCATATAAGTTATTATTTATAATATTTATTTTTTTTATGTAATCTATTTCATTAATATACAACTTCATTTCTTCTAATCTTGATCTTTCAAAGTTTTTATTGTATACAATGTACGAACAATTTGAACCATTATATATTGAATCAACAATAAGTTTAAATCATTCAAGTGATATTTTTCTTGGATCAATTACGAGATTGTCACAATGTCAATTTTTTATATCATCATTTGATGACTTAATAATTGAACACTGGGTTATTATTTGAGAAAAAGGAAGTGTATTATCAAAAGATCTAATTGAAGTGTTTATTGTTTCAAAGTCAAAATAAACACTTTTTTCTTTTTTGATATTTAGTAAGTTTCTACAATTTGCTTTGTTAATTATATCTTCTTTTTTAATAAAACATTTTTCATATAATATTTTATTTCCGTTTTTTCCTTTAATATCATCTTCTACTAATTTTTTCTTATTTGTAGCATTTATAATTTCTAATGCTTTTTTTGATTGATCAACTATAGTACCAGAATATTTAAATATTTCGTATCCTTGATTTATATATATTTCTTTTAAATCATTCCAAAATTGACTTTTTTTAAAATCGCCATTATCCTGGATAGAAGGTTTAAAATTAATTGGGATTGTTTTTTCTTCATCCATAGAAATTTTATGATTTCATAGTTCATCAATTACATTATCGAAGTTATTATTAAGATCTAAAAATAACTCTATTTTTTCTGAAACATTTGTTCTTGGACTTTCATTTCCTCTTATTTCTAATTCTGTAAAATCGTTATTTAATATCGAGTTAAAAGAAACGGGAAATGATTTAGTTATATTGGGTTGAACAAACCAATTTCCAGTTTTTAACATCGATATAGCTTCAATAATTTCATCATACGAGCGATATAAATCATTAAATTTTGTATTAAATGATGGAGCAGTTTTTGTAATATTGAAATATGGAGTAATTTCAAAAGAAATTTGATCTTTTAATAGTTTCTCGTATTTAATAATGCATAATTCATAATTGAATAGTAAATTATCATTAAATGGTTGATCTTCAATTACATTTTTTTGATAAAGAATGTCAAGATAATGGTGTAATTTTGTTGATGAAGTTGCTTTTGTTTCAATCATTCTTAATATTCCATCTTTTTTAACAAGAGCATCACATTTAGTAATCATATTATTTTTTATAAAAACAGGTTGAAATAAAATTATTTCTTCATTTAAGTTTATTAAATCTAAAGTTATTAAATATAACTCTTCCATAGTTTTAAATTTAAATTCTTTTGATTCTAAATCAGTATATTTTATATCTTTATATTTATTACATACAAACTCTTTAGTTTTACTATCAATAATTCTTCCTTCTATTATTCTTGGGTCATTATCATCTATTTCTTGATTATTTTCTAATTCTTCTCTATAGTATTCAAGAACATCAAATTCATCTTCTTGGTCTAAATTATCGTCTTCATCATATCCATCATATATTTTTAAATTTATTTTTGATTTTATTCCAGCAATTATTTCTGCATTTGAAAAAAACCACATTTCCTTTTGTTTTGTGTAATAGCCAATATAATCATATTTTCCGATATATTTAGATTTTTTCATACAACCTCCATCTAGAATTATCTTAATTATTAATTAAATAATAATATAAATATAGTAAAATACTAATATATATTATTTTAGTAATGGAGTGAAAATGAAAAAGAATAAAGTTTCAGTTATACTTGATTCAAGTGCCGGGGATAACTGAAAAGAAGTTGAAAATTCTCATCTTATACCATTAATAATAATGGAAAAAAGTGATAAGGAATTAATTGAATATAAAGACTTAGTAACAATAAAAACTGAAGAAGTTTATGAAAAAATTAAAGACAAGAAAAACATTTCTACTTCACAAATGATAATGGGTGAAGCAATGTCGTTAGCAGAAGAACTTATAAAAAATAATGATTATGTTTTTGTTTTTTCAATTTCAAAAGGTTTATCTGGATCTATGAATACATGAAATCAAATTAAAGATGCATTGGATACAGAAAAATTAGTAATCTTTGATACTTGCGATGTTACTCATGGTATGACTATATTGGCTCAAGAAGTTTTAAATGAATTCAAAAAAGGTAAATCAATTGATGAATTACACGATTTTGTTGCAAATTGAAACAAAAGAAGAAGAGGAGAATTAATTGTTAATGACTTAGATTGTCTAATTAAAGGAGGAAGAATTTCATCTTTTAAAGGAACAATTGCTAAAATGTTGAAACTAAAAATTTGTATTTCATTCCAAAATGATTTAAATTTTGTTGATAAATCATCATCACTTGAAAAAATTATTGATATAGCGATGAGCGATATTGATAAAAAAATTAATTTTTCTGAAAAAGGAATAGACAAAATATTTTTTGGAAAAACTTTATGTAGAGATGGTGCCGAAGAATACGAAGAATTTAAAAAAGGTGTACAAGACTGAATAAACAAAAAAGGCATTGATTTTAATATTACTTGTAGTGATAAAAATATGCCTTCAATAATTTCAGTTCATACTGGGATAGATGCATTTTATGTTTATGTAGTTGCAAAACAACAATAATGAATATTGGAATTATAATAGCTCTAGATGAAGAATTAAATATTAATGAACAAAATTTAAAATTTAGAAAAGAAAAAAAACTAAATAAAGACTTTTGAATTTTTAAATATAAAAGAAATAAAATAATTCTTACATATTCTGGAGTTGGAAAGGTAAATGCATCTTCATCAACAACACTGTTAATAAATAACTATAAAGTTGATAAAATTATCAATATTGGATCAACTGGTTCTGTTTCTAAAGAAATAAAAATAACAGATATAGTTCTTGCAAATAAAATATATTCATCAGATGTTGATTTAACTTATTTTGGATACAAAATTGGGCAAATGTCTAATGAACCTGAATTTTATCAATTTAATAATGAATTTATTATTAATAAAATTAGTGAAGTAAAAATTAAACTTGTTGACATTGCTTCAGCCGATAGTTTCATAACAAAAAATAATATAGATAATTTTAATTTTTTTAAAAAGTATAAAGTATCATGTATCGACATGGAATTATCATCTATTGCTCAGGTTTGTCATCAAAATCAAATAGATTTATTTTCTATTAAAATAGTTTCTGATTCTATTTATGATAATAAATCAAATTGAGATGAAGAAGTAAAGAAAATCAAAGAAAGAACATTTTATATATTAACAAGAGTTATTGATGCAGTCATTCACTAAAAATATAAAAACAAATTGAAAAAATATAATTGATGATTTTTTTAAAAATAAAGAAAATTTTGAAAAAGAACTTAATGATTTATACTCACATAAAATAATATATCCACCAAAAACCGAAATATTCAATTGCTTTAATTTTTTCAATATTGAAGAAACAAAAGTTGTTATTATTGGTCAAGATCCATACCATAATCCAGAAGAAGCGATGGGATTAGCTTTTTCAGTAAGAAAAAATATTAGGACTCCATCATCATTAAGAAATATTTTTAAAGAATTAAAAAACGATTTAAACATAGAAAGAAATAATAATGATTTAACAGATTGAGCAATGCAAGGTATATTACTATTAAATGCATATTTAACTGTTGAAGAAAATCTACCTCTTTCTCATTCAAAAATTGGATGACTAGATTTTACAAAATATATTATAAGAAAATTAGATGATGTTAATAAAGATGTTATTTATATTATTATGGGTAATTTTACAAAATCATTTAAAAAAGAAATAAAGAATTCAAAATATATTATAGAGACGGTTCACCCATCTGGGTTAAGTGCAAACAGAGGATTTTTTGGAAGTAAAATTTTCTCTAAATGCAATTTATACTTGCAACAATTAGGAAAAAAAATAGATTGATAAAAGGAATAAAAATGAAAAAACTAGGAATAATAGTAGATGGAAGTTCATCCTTAACAAAAGAAGAATTTAAGAAATATGATGTAAAAAGAGCATATTTCAGAATCACAGATTTATTAAATAACAAAGAATATAAGGATGATGAATCTATAACTACTGATATTGTTGATGAACAATTTGAAAAAGGAAACTATTTAAAAAGTTCTTGCGTTCCATTAGGAGAAATGATGGAAGCAGTTGAAGAGATGTTAAAAGAATATGAAGAAGTTATTATTTTTACAATTCATAAATACATTTCATCACAATGATCAAATTGTCAAATAGTTAAGGAAGAAGCTCCAGATCGTATTTTTATTCAAAAGGGAAATATTATGAACTGAGAAACAAAAAAGTTCATAATAATGGCTAGAGAGCTTTCAAAACAAGGTTTAAAAGCGAATGAAATTATGGAAATTATTAATAAAGAGTCTGATAACACAGCTACAATTTTTACATGTGAAACATGAAAAGGTATGACACAAGGTGGTCGTTTTTCAAAATTGGCAGGTAGAATACTAGATAAAGTTTCAGCATACCCTATAATTTCATTACAACATGAATCTCCTAAATTTTATGGATTATCAAGAGACTATCATAAAGTAATTGATAAAATGATAGAAAAATTCATTAAAGAAAATAATTTAGAATCTATTAACGATATTGAAGAAGTTTCTTTATATAGTACAGGTTTAGATAAAGATAAAGAAGATTTTTTAATTAATCATTTAGCAAAAAAATTAAAAAAACCTGTTGAGCAAATAGAAATCTCTTCAAACCCAATTGTTGTATACTTACAAACTGCAAAAAATGCCTATGGTATTGGATTAAAAATAAAAAATAAAAATAAGGAAAAATAATATGGATTATAAAGAAACCTTAAATATGCCAAAAACTGAATTTGAAATGAAAGGTAATCTTCCTCAAAAAGAACCAAAATTTCAAGAACAGTGAATTAATAATAAAATTGAACAAAAAATAAATAAGAGAAATAAAGAAAATAATTATCCTAAGTTTACACTTCATGATGGGCCACCATATGCAAATGGTAATCTTCATGTTGGGCATGCTTTAAATAAAATTTTGAAGGATATTATTGTTAGATATAAATCAATGAATGGATTTTATTCTAAATATGTAGCAGGTTGAGATACTCATGGAATGCCAATTGAAGTTGCATTAACGAAATTAGGCAAGAATAAAGATCCAAATCTATCTACTGTTGAAAAAAGAAAAAATTGTAGAGATTTTGCACTTGAATGAGTAGAAAAACAAAAGAATCAATTTATTAGATTAGGTACATTTACAAATTTCACTGAAATTTACAAAACACTGGACCATTCTTTTGAAATTAATCAATTAAAGTTGTTTAATAAAATGATAGAAGATAATTTAATATATCAAGACTTAAAACCAATTTATTGGTCATGATCTAGTAAAACAGCTTTAGCTGATGCTGAAGTTGAATATCACGATGTAGAATCTGATAGTATCTACTTATCATTTGAAATTTTAGAATCACAAAAATTGAAAAAAGGTGATAAATTACTTATTTGAACTACAACACCTTGAACAATTCCTTCTAATAGAGCAGTAGCTATTCATCCAGATTTTGAATATTCTAGAGTTAAATCAAATAATGAAGTTTATGTTGTACTAACAAATAATGCAAAAAAAATATTTGAAGAAAATAATCTTCAATTTGATGGCATTTTAGAAACATTTAAAGGTAGTGAAATTGAAAATTCAATTTATTCACATCCACTATATAATACTAAGCACAAAGTTATATTAGCTACATATGTATCTGACCAAGATGGAACAGGCTTAGTTCATAATGCACCTGGATTTGGACATGACGACTATTTAGCGTGTAAAAAATATCAAATAGAAATTTTTTCTCCAATTGATGAATCTGGAATATTTACTGATGAAGTGAATGATAATGAACTTGTAGGATTATTCTATATAGATGCTAATCCTATAATAATTGAAAGATTAAAACAAAAGAAATTATTAGTTAAACATGAAAAAATTACTCATTCAGTAGCTCATGATTGAAGAACAAAAAAACCTTTAATGTATAGAGCGACAAAGCAATGGTTTGTTAACTTATCAAAAATATCAAATAAAATAATTAGTTCATTAGACAATGTAACATCAATTCAAGGACAATCAATAATAGAAAAAATTAAAATGATGGTTGCCAATAGACAAGAATGATGTATTAGCCGTCAAAGATATTGAGGTGTTCCAATAATTATAATTTATGATGAAAATAAAGAACCTATTTTTGATAAAGAATTACAAGAAAATATATTATCAATTTTAGACAAAGAAGGTGTTAGTTCTTGATTTGATAAACCAGCTGAATATTTTTTAACTAATAAATATAAAAATTCAAAAAAGTATTATAAAGAAAAAGACATCATGGATGTTTGATTTGATTCTGGTTCATCTC
>CASDUM010000023.1 GCA_949283985.1 uncultured Mycoplasmataceae bacterium
ATTATTACACATATAATATAAAGTTGTTAACACAACTTTATATTATATTGAAAAAATTAAAAGTAAACAAAAATTAGGCAATGCCTCTGATTATAAAGTTATAGTATTAACTGTGAATGAAAATGCTATTTCGAAAAATCTAAAAGAAAGACTTACTACTGCAATAGAAAGAGAAGTAGATAATAATGATATAGCTAAATTAATAGGTTGTATAAATGCTTTATCTAAAAACTTACCACATGAAGAAGAATTAATAAAAAGTATGGATCCAAATTTAATGAAAACAGCAGTAGCTTTTTGTCAAAATATTAAAACATCAAAACAAATAGAAAATTTATTTAATAATTTAAAAGATATTTATTATAATGAATTAAATCAAGAAGAAAAGAAAAAGATGGTAGTAGTAGAGGCACAACATATTGATGGGGCAATGTCAGCTATAATTAGAGAAGAAAAATTGTCTTGGTTAAAAAAAGAAAGTGAAAATAATAATATTTGTAAATTATTAAGCAATGTTAGATGTTTATCAGAAGGTGTCGATGTACCTAGTCTTGATGCAGCAATTTTCTTATCAGAAAAAAATTCACAAGTTGAAATAGTACAATCAGTGGGAAGAGTAATGAGAAAAGCCCCAAATAAAAAATATGGTTATATAATAATTCCTGTTGTAATACCATATAATGAAAGTCCAGAAGAATATTTAAATAAAGGAAATAAATTTAAAAATGTTTGGAAAATATTAAATGCTTTAAGATCTCATGATGATAGATTTAATGCTAAGATAAATACTTTAACTTTAAATAATATAAAAGAAGGAAAAAATTCAATAGAACATTCTCCTATAATAATAGATGATATATCATCAGAAAACAATAATCAAGAAGTAGAAAATAATAATAATTTAACAGAAGAAGAAATAAAAAAATATCAGTTAAGTTTTGATTTTGGTGAATATAAAGATAAAATTCGTGCTACAATAGTTAAAAAAGTAGGAGATAAAAAATATTTTGAAGCTTGGGCTTTAGAAGTGGCTGATATAGTAAAAGCTAATATTAATAGAATTAACGATATTCTTAATAAAAATATAAAAGCAAAAAATGAATTTGATAAATTTTTAAATAATATCCATAAAGAAATAAACCCATCAGTGACAGAACAAGATGTTATTGAAATGCTTTCTCAACATTTAATAACACAACCAATATTTGAAGTATTGTTTGAAGGATATGATTTTATAAAAAATAATCCTATATCAAAATCTATGTTAAAAATAATAGAACTATTAGAAAAAGAAACACCAAGAGATGAAATAGAAAAATTAAATAAATTTTATAATTCAATACAAAATAAAATTAGGGGAGTAAATACAACAGATGGTAGACAAAAAGTAATAAAAGATCTTTATGAAAATTTTTTTCAAATAGCATTTAAAGAAGCTTCTGATAAATTGGGAATAGTTTATACTCCTGTTGAAGTTGTTGATTTTATTATACATTCTGTTTCTGATATTCTAGAAAAAGAGTTTAATAAAAAAATAACAGATAAGAATATAAATATAATAGATCCTTTTACGGGAACTGGAACTTTTATAACTAGATTATTACAAAGTGGTCTAATAAAACCAGAAGATTTAAAAAGAAAATATAAAAAAGAACTATTTGCAAATGAAATAGTTTTATTAGCATATTATATAGCTAGTGTAAATATTGAAAATATTTATCATAGTTTATTACCAGAAAACAGTAATTATGAAACTTTTGATGGAATATGTTTAACCGATACTTTTCAATTATATGAAACAAATGAAGAAAGAATAGATGATGATTTATCAAGAAATAATATAGCAAATCACTTAATAAAAGAAGAGGAAAATTCAGAAAGAATTAAAAGACAAAAGAAATCGCCTATAACAATAGTAATAGGTAATCCTCCTTATTCAAAAGGACAAAAATCTGGTAATGATAATAATCAAAACCAACATTATCCAAAATTGGAAAAAAGAATTGCTGATACATATTGTAAAGAATCAAAATCAACTAATAAAAACAGTTTGCATGATAGTTACATAAAAGCATTTAGATGGGCTAGTGATAGAATAAACAATGAAACTGGTGGTTTAGTTGGTTTTATAACAAATTCTGGCTGGATAGATGGTAATAGTGCTAGTGGTTTTAGATATTGTTTAGAAAATGAATTTTCCAATATTTATATATTTGATTTAAAAGGTGCTATTAGAGGTAAAAGTGGAGAAATAGCAAAAAAGGAAGGAGGTAATATATTTAATATAGAAAGTGGTGTTGCCATAACTATACTAGTTAAAAAACCAAATTATAGAGAAAAGGCAAAAATTTATTATTATAGTATAGGAAATTATTTAAAAAAAATAGAAAAATTAAATATATTAAAAAATTATAAAACTTTATTGAATAAGAATATACAATGGCAAGAAATTATTCCAGATAAATATAATGATTGGTTAACACAAAGAGGTGATTTTTTTAATTCTTTTATATCAATAGAACCAGAAAAAAAATATGATATAAAATCACAAAGTTTTTTTATAAATTATTCGTTAGGAATAAAAACAAATAGAGATTCTTGGTGTTATAATTTTTCTAGAAATAAATTAGAAAACAATATTAATAAAACAATAAATTATTATAATAAAGAAAGAATTAAAGTAAATAACGGTGTACAAAAAGATATTATTATAAAAAAAACAGAAGGTAAATGGGCCGATAATTTAAAAAGTTTTTTAAAAAAAATATAGAAATAAAAGAAAACAAAAATTCTTATTTTATTGGTATTTATAGACCATTTTGCAAACAAAATGTATATTTTAATGAATATTTGGTAGAGAGGAGATATCAAATGTCAAGTATTTTTCCAAATAATAAAACAAAGAATTTATGCATATGTGTTAGTAGTATAACTACAAATGGATTTTCTTGTATTTTTTCCAATAAAGTAAATAACATAAGTTTATTAGAAGGATCAACCCAATGTTTTCCACTATATTATTATGAGAAAGTAGAAAAAACTCATTTATCTTTATTTGATAATAGTGAAGAAGAATATATTAAAAGAGATGGTATAAGTGATTTTATATTAAAAATAGCAAAAGATAATTATGGACCTAATATAACAAAAGAAGATATTTTTTATTATGTTTATGGTATTTTACATAGTCCAATATATAGAGAAAAATTTAAAAATGATTTAAAAAAAGTATTGCCTAGAATACCTTTTGTTGATACACCAAAAGATTTTCATAATTTTATTAAAGCTGGTAAAGAATTAGCAAATTTACATTTAAATTATGAGACAATACCAGCTAATAAAGACTGTAAAGTTATTGGTAGAGAAACTAATAATTTTACAGTTGAAAAAATGAAGTTTGCTAAAAATGGTAAAGATAAAGATAAATCAATAATAATTTATAATAGTAGTATAAGAATAGAAAATATTCCAAGTAAGGCATATAAATATGTAATTAATGGTAAATCTGCTATTGAGTGGATTATGGACAGGTATCAAATTAAAATAGATGAAGAAAGTGGAATTATAAATAATCCTAATGATTGGGCTGTTGAACAAACCAAACCAAGTTATATATTAGATTTATTATTAAGCATTATTGAAGTTAGTATTAAAACTGTTGATATAATAGATAATTTACCAGAATTAGAATTTAAGGAGGAAAATAATGGAAAATAATAATGAAAATAATAATGAAAATAATGATAAACAAAAAATAAAATATGAATTTGATTTAAAAATTAGAGGTATTGGCTGTTTTGAGGAAGAAATTACTATTAATTTTTATAACTGTAAAAGAAATTTTGTAATTTATGCAGAAAATGGCAGTGGTAAAACTTTTTTAAGTAGATGTTTTGAATTATATGATAAAAATAAGATTTTTGAAAATAAAGAAGAGATTAAAGATAAATTATTAAGTTTTAATGATGAAGGAGAATTTTGTTTTAAAATAGAAGCTAAACATAATACAAATAAAGATGAAGATGAAAATACAAATACAAATGAAAATATAAATGAAAATATAAATATAAAATTAAACAAAAATAATTTAATA
>CASDUM010000024.1 GCA_949283985.1 uncultured Mycoplasmataceae bacterium
AAAATAAAGATATAGTCTTTCTTGATATAGAAGCCGACCACAAAAATGGTACTATATTGCAATTTGGAGCAATTAAATCATCAAATGGAAAATATTGAAAAGTTGATTGATATTCAAATCCTGAATGCAAGATTTCATCACATGTGTTGGATTTAATTGGTAGAAATAAATTAAATATTATTAAATCTTCTGAAAATAATAAATCTGTTTTATTAAAAATATATAAGTTTATTGAAAATTCATATTTTGTAAGTTTTGGTGATTTTGACTTTAATTTTTTAAATGAACTTTTTCAAAAACATTTTGGATCAACTCCTGATATTTTAGGATTCATAGATGTTCAAGCAGAGTGAAAAAAACTTTTTAATATGAAGTCTTCTATCTCACTTAGTGATTTAGCTGATTTTTTTGAAATAAACTATAATACTAATTTACTTCACGATGCTTTTATTGATGCTGAAATTTTATTTAAAATATATAAAAAATGATCTGTGTCATCTGTTGAATTTTTAGTTTCCAAAATGTATGAGGAAAGATCAAAAAAAGAAAATATAATTAAGTATACTAAAAAAATTAACATGGATTTTGAAAAGGAAATTGTAAACGTTAATTCAAATGGATATGTTTTATTTGATTTTGTTTCAAAAAAAATAGTTAATAAGGAAACTTTTAATCAAGAAAGATATTTTATTTCTTTGAGACTAATAACTATTGAAAATAATTTAATTCTTGAAAATTGAGCAGAGGATTTGAGTGGTTATCTATCTTCAAATAAAGAATTATATGATCATTTGTTAATATTTACATTGAAAAAATTCCTTATTTCAATTAAAGACAAAGTTATTTTATTAAATGAAGAACAAATAAAAGATTTTAAATTCATTTCTAAATTGTCTCTTAAATATTTAAATAAAAGACCTATAAATTCATATATAATTATAAACGGTATAGAAAAGTTCAATTATAGAAGCACAAATGACAACCAAAAAATATTAAATGGTGATCTTATAAATAAATGAGAGAACATATATGAATTAAAAAAATACTTAGATACAAAGCATTAAGAGGTAAAAATGAAATATCAAATAATTAATTGTAACGACGATATTGAAATTGGGTTATATCTTTTAGAAAAAGTAATTTTATCATCATATAACAACAGTAATTGTACTGTTCTTTCATATTGATCAGACTCATTAAGTGAAATATATAAAATAATTTTTAATTTTAATGCAGTAGATAAAAAAATTAAAAAAATAATAAAAAGAAAAGATAGAAGTAGAATTGAAAATTTATATAATGATTTATCACTTATTAATATGTATGAATATCTTGGCTCAGAAAAAGAAGAATTAAACTTTTTTTCGACTGAAAGAAATTTTAAAGAAACAATTGATAAAAAAATAAATTTTATCTCTTTTAGTACTGACGAAAATGGGAAAATTGACATAGATCTATTAATGACTCCACACAATCATGATAAAAAAATAAAATCTTATAGTGATAAATTATTTAGTCTTGCAATAATTAAATTAAATTCCGATAATGTTATTCCTTTTGTAGAATCTTATGTTGAAAATATTGGAACAAATATATCTTCAATAGAATTCGAAGATTGAACAGAAAAAGAAGATGATAAATTTGATCAAACAATAAATGTTGGAACAAAATTTTTATCAAACTGTAAAAAAATTTGTGTTGTTCTTGATGAATCTGAAGTAAATGATATTTTTAGAAATGAAAAAAATACTGTAGTCTCAAGAATATTAAAATCACATGATGACGTAACATATTTTATTAAAAAAAGTAAATAAAATTTTACTTTATTGACTTTTATAATATAATAATTAGGTAATGTATTAATACATTACATTTTATGGTGCCTTAGCCAAGTGGTAAGGCCAGGAGCTGCAACCTCCTTATTCGTCAGTTCGAATCTGACAGGCACCTCCATGTGCGCCATTAGCTCAATTGGATAGAGCGTTTGGCTACGGACCAAAAGGTTAGGGGTTCGACTCCTCTATGGCGCGCCAATTAAAATTAAAAAAAAAACGGGAAGTAGCTTAGCTTGGCAGAGCACTTGGTTTGGGACCAAGGGGTCGCAGGTTCGAATCCTGTCTTCCCGACCATTTTTTTATTATGGCAGGGTATCTCAGTTGGTTAGAGAGCTCGGCTCATACCCGGGATGTCGTGGGTTCAAGTCCCACTCCTGCTACCATAATAGGAGGTATAGCTCAATGTTTAGAGCAACCGGCTCATAACCGGTTGGTTACAGGGTCGAGTCCTGTTACCTCCACCATTTTTTAATAAAAATATTGTAATTTATATTACAATATGTAAACGGAGGATTACCCAAGCCTGGTTGAAGGGATCGGTCTTGAAAACCGAAAGGTGGTGAAAGCTGCGCGGGGGTTCGAATCCCTCATC
>CASDUM010000025.1 GCA_949283985.1 uncultured Mycoplasmataceae bacterium
ATGTTATGTGATTGATATAGATATTTTGGAAAAATCAATATAGTTTTTTCTTTTTTTTAAAGATAAATTAAATCACTATTATTTTTTAGAAAATCAGAGTATATATTGTTAAGTATGTAATTTATAAAATCTTGATATTTTATTATGATCCATCAATAGTGTAAATTAATTTTACAACTTTAGAAATAACTCAGTTTCTTTTTTATTACATGAATATTAAAGCAATTTTCATCTATTTTTTCTAAAACAATAATATTTAACATCCTTCAATAAGTTTTAACAAGTAATATTATATAACAAGTATAGATTATTACAAGTTATTAACCTATGTATTATATTGCATTAGAAATAACATATATATGATGGTGATCAAGTTCCAATTCAATGTCATAGGTTATATAAAAAGAATATTAAAATGATTAAATCAATAAATACATCAAAGTAAAAATTGAATGATTCTTGAAAATTGTATCATCAAAAATGTCGGATTTAAGACAAAGAGAAGAATAAATAAAAATATTATTGTGATTTTTAGTCTACAATAATATTGTTTAACAATCTCACTGAAAATTAGCAAACACATCTAGTTTATTTTATCAACTATTTTCTTATTGATAGTTGAATTTTTACTTAGGTTGTTGTCTAACTTGAGAACTATAAACCGCTTTTGGTTTATAATTACTATTCACATTTCGAACTTGAGGTGGTCTTACCGGTCGAATAACTGGTCCATTATTTTGATTAATCTTGTTTGTTGAAGGAGATGTACTATTCATATTTTGAACTTGAGGTGGTCTTACTGGTCGAATAACTGGTCCATTATTTTGATTAATCCTATTTGCTGAAGGAGATGAATTTGTTAATTTAGAAATGTTCTGATTAGTCCCAATATAATTTACTTTTGTACTCTTTAATGCTATTTTTTTCTTCTTTAAATTATTTGCTTTTTTTCTAGATTTAACAATAATAATAGTTATTATTAAAATTATTATGAAACCACCTAGTCCTATCGACAATCAGAATCATCAATAATTAGTTATATTTTCAGTTGTTATCTGATTAGAATTACTTCCATTTTGATTTCCGTTACCTGAACCACCTGTTCCTGTACCATCGTTGTCTGTGCTTCCGCCACCACTGTCACCTGAACCACCACCAGGAACTAATGAAACATTACTTCCAGCTAAAATATTATTAATTTCAGCTTCATCCCCTGTTTCTTCATTTGATGTTTTAAAACCAGAAAAAATGGTGTAATTTGTATATATTTTTACTGGATTGTCATCAACTATTTCATCATTCTCATTTAAATATTTCTTTAAAGTTATGGAAACAAGCATTATTCTTCCATTTATATTATCTGCCAAAATTTCTAGATCACCAATATTAAAACCATTTCCATTAATTCCATCATTCACTTTATCAACTAAACAATTATTATAAATATATTTTTTTAATATATTTTCTTTTGCATTACCTGGTTCTTTAAAACTAGATGGAATTATATCTTCAACTCCTGTTAAATTAATAACATTTTCATTAGAAACAAATCTTGTTTTTATACCAAGTTGAGTTGGTGACAAACCACTAACGTTGATTTCTTTTGAAATAACATTATTAGATATTTTTCCATTACTTTTATTATAACTTTTACTCAAAGATACATTTATAGTAAGCTCTCCATTAATTGGATTTTTTGAAACTATTTCTATACTAATGTCATTTTGTGTAAAATTAGTTGTTAATCCTTGAAGATAAGTTTCTTTGTTTCTATATATGAAATTAGATAACATGTATATGTTTATTGTATTAGCATTGTAATTTTTAAAATCTACTTCGTTTGACAAATCAATACTTGAAATAGTAATAGCAGTTTCTTTCTTGCTTTGCAATCCTGATATATTTATTGTACTATTTGTAGTTATTTTTTTAGTAGATGTAACAGGAGTACCAAAATCATCTAAATATGTAGTAACTGTAATTGATTTTAATATAATTGTTCCTGTTAAATCGTTATAATCTCATTCTATATTTGAAATGTAATAATTGTTAGATGCATTCCCATTCTTTGGCTTATTATCTAGACAATTATCATAAATAAACTTTTTAAAAATTAATTGATTTTCTATTTTTAAAAAATCCGAAGGATATTTTGATTTCAATTCTGGTGTTAAATTTCCATTTCAATTTAATGTGGTTCCATTTGTTCCAAGTCTTAATCCTGTAATAGTTATATCTTTGTTTATACTTCCGATTGTTGATTCACCATATACATCTAAAATATTATTGATTTTTAGATTTATTTTAATTGATCCATTTGTACCATTTCTTTCTAAAATCGAAACATTAATATCAGATTCACTTAGATTTGATGGAAAATTTTGTAAAATTTCATTTCTTTTAGTGAATAGAAACAAAGATAAATCACTTTCATCAACATCATAAACATTATGATCTGATATGGGAGATTCAGCAGTTATAGAATCTATTTTTATTTTTGTATTATAAATTGCTTTTTTAAATCCATATAATTTATTTCTACCACTAAAAAAATCTCCAGAACCTGTTCCAAATCATATATTCCCAACAACAATGTAACCTTGTTCATTGTTAACTTCATTTATATCAACTCTAACTGGTTTACTTGGATCTAAAAAGAAAAATTTATCAAAAGTTCAATATTCTCTAACAGTTTTATAAACATATCAAGCAAAATCTCTATTTGTGCTGCTTACTTTACCTGGAAAAAAATTAGCTCATGATGAACCTGTTACATCAAAATCTCTAAATAGAGGATCAGTAGTTCTTTCAATATTTTTAGTTTCTTTTAAAGACGCAGTATTTTTATTTATGTTTGCAAAACTTGATCCAAAAATTGGTGTGATGAACATTATTGAGAACATTAATTTTAAAAATTTATTTTTTTTCATTATAATACCTTTTAACATAAAAAATATAATGCATTTATATTATATACATATATATATTAGAAGTCAATATTGAATAAAAGCAAAGGATTGATGGCACTTGTATTAGTGATAGAGGTAAATTCTACATAACATTTAATTATGAAGGTAAAAGAGTTGTAATTGAATCTTAATTGAAATAGAAGTTATTTACAACTTCAATCTAAATCAAAGATATACATTTATTAAAAATAGAAACTTGAAATTAAAAATTAGCAAGATAAGAATCATATTCTAACTCTTTAAAGCTAGAAAAAAATAAAAATATCAATTTATATGATTAAATATAAATTGATTATTTAAATTGTTAAAACGTAACTTTCCATTAATAGTTAAAATACACATAATTTAAATAAAACATTCAATATAAATGGGGTGGTATGTATGAAAATTTAATAAAGCATCTAAAGACACATCAATGGAAAAAATTAAAAATGACAACCAAACAATTTTAAATATAACATTATTAGCAAATAAAAAAATCGCAAATAACTTTGAACATTTTAATATATCTATTAAAGAAATAAAATCGATAATCAACAAAAAACCTACAAAAGCAGATAAGCATATATATATATCGTATACTATTTTTCAATTTAATAATGGATTAAATTGAATTTTTGGAATTGATAAGAAATTGTAATTTAATGATATTTTAGAATTACATAGATTAGTTGCTTATAAAATTGCACTTGATTGAAGAGAATTTGCTAAGAGCGATCATCTGTTACGGGGTTAAACAATAAATTAAAAACTATTAAACCAGCTGATGAAAAATTAAAAATGAGAGAATTTAATAGCTTAATTTCAAGATTAAAATTAAATAATTATCAAAATGAAAAAATTGAAATGATTTTGAATTTCTTTATTAATCAAATGACTAATCAATGATTTAATGATGGTAATAAAAGAATATCTTTGTTAGTTGCAAATAAATTATTAATTACTATACAAGCATCAACGACCAAGTAAATTTACTAGTTGATTTTAATGATAAGGATTTTAATTAATTATTAGCAAAATATTATAACAATAAATATTTTACTGAAGGCGCAACAGTTGAAGCTATTAATTTAGTTAATTTTTTGAAAAAATATATAAATCATATCGGCGCATTAGAATTAACTAATGAAGCAACAATTTTAAAACAATTTCAATCATTGAATAATGTATTTTATAAAACAAAAGAAGAAATCGATAATTTTGACTTAAAAGCAAAACAGATTGTTGTTTATAAAGTAAATGATATAGAAATGGTGACATATGATGTTGATGATTTTTTAGCATCAATTAATGATGAAGATTACAATAATTTAACTTTTCTAGAATAAGATCAGATCCAAACTTGATTAAAAAATGTAAAGAAATTTTATATAAAATTACTAATCAAATTGATACTAATAAAGTTTAAACAAAAGAAAATAATATTCATATAGAATCAGAAAATTTTAGAAAAATTAATAGAAATAATAGCATAATAGTTCAATTACTAAAAATAACCGATTTATATAATTAAATATAAATTGGTTATTTTAATTGTAAATAATAAAAAGTTATTTTAAATCATTAATATTTAGTATAGATTTATATGATGTATTAATGGTTATAAAATCATTAGATGATAGTAATTCAATAGATAATGTGAAGTTAACTGTATATGATATTCTATCATTATCTAATCTTAAAATTACAGCTCTTGAATTGCTACCAAAGTCATAATTTATATTTTTGATAATAAATTCATTTTTATAAAGATTGTTATCTTTATTCATTGTAATATCTGTGAAATTTGTACCTAAAAAAGTGAAAGATCAATCATTTATTATTTGTGCATTAATTTCACCAGGGGTTGAGTGGTCTATAGCTTCTCTATAAATAAGTCCTTGAGAATTTGATTGAGAAAGATAGACTTTATTGTTTATCTCTATTGAGTTATTAATTTGAATATTATTTATATCATCAATAGATTTTTGAGATAAGATATTCATTTTTATATATCTATTGATTTTCGCTGTATCATTAGGTGTGAAAAAATTATTGTATTCTTGGTTATTTTGATTTATATAATCATATGATTTCTTAAATCCAGCAATATTTATATTATGCTCAACATTAGTTCTATTTTGATTAAAATAAACAATTACTGATCCTATTATTTGACCAGTTTTATCGTTAACAGTAACAGAATTTATATTTTCAACACAAAGTCTTACATTCATGTTTGGCAAATATTTATCAACATATGTTTTATTTAAAGTAATAAACTTTGTTAAATAATCTATCGAACAGTTATAAAAAATTTGACTGTATGAATATGATGCATATTCTTGAGAAATTAAATTATTATTGTAAGTTGACTGATTGTTTAAAATATATTTAATTGCATCATTTTCAGATGGCATTGAAAAAATATAATTATTTTCTAGATAAATAGTAAAACTTTCTGTTTCAGAAGAATCAATTCATTTAGAAGATGAATTATTATATACTTTTTTTGATATAGTAAACTGAATATTAAAATTTGATTTATCTTTACTTAATAAATTTTGTGCATCATTAAAACTAATATTAGATATTATATTTTGTTTATATAAATCAATGACGTTAATATTATCATTAACAATATTTGTTTCTTTGTTTATCTCAAGCTTAGATAAATATTTATTTAATCAATCATCTGAGGTTCAATTTGAAATTGAATCATTATCTTGTAAATTACCATAATAGTTATTAAGATTTAATTCCATTGTTTTAATCTTCATTTGAGAAGATATATCAATTATAGACGCGAAATTTTTAAATCCACTTACAGTTATTTCTGCTTCTGTTATACTATTGTTATTATATGAACCACTAATTATAAGCTTTATATTTCCATTTGATTCATTACCTTCGGTAATTGTTAAATTGATATTGTTAAATTTAGATACTGACAACTTTTGTCGAATATATTCATTTGTAATTTTAAATATTGGCGTATTAGAACTTACATCAAGCACTTTAATGACTTCTAGATACGATGAAATATTTAAGTTATTAAAAGTTCCACCTTTTGATATATCATTGGTACTTTGTTCATTTAACTTAAACTTTGTTAATTTATATGTAAATTCTGATGTTTCTTGGTTTTTAATTTCATCATTTTCTCAATATTTATTTAGTCTAAATGTTCCACTAATTTGATTTAATTGTTCAGATTTATTTGTAGAATTAACAATAATATCAGATGTTTGAATATCATTCTTTTTACCAGAAACAGCATATTCTAAGATTAAAGACTTAATATTCTCTACATCAAATTCATTAATATTTAAATTACTGAATTTAGTCCTTGATACATCTAAATCAATATTATTTATTATTGTATCAACTTTATTATCACTTGAAACATTAGATGATACACTATTACTTGATGAACATGATGCTAATGCAAATAAAGGTAGCGATATTAATGATACTAATAAAATCATTTTAGTGAATTTAAATTTCATAATTATTCCTTACTTTTATTCTAGCAAGAATATATTTAATGTTAGATATTACATAAAAATAAAAGTGGAAATGTATACATAATTAAAAATGCATTAGTAAATATAAAAAAGAGAAGTTTAATATCTTCTCTTTTAAAATAAAAAGACAAATAATAAAATTATAGCAACAACAACTAATGCTATAGAACCGAAAGATATACTTCTAGTTGCTATTTTTTTATGGTTTATTTTCTCATTTCCATTATTGTTCATATCTTCAATATGTTTATTCTTTTCTCATATATATTCAATTGTTTGATATAAATCTAATGTTATAGATCTATTTATCAATCCTAGAATTGACACATATGGAACGTCAAAAAAATTATCTTCATTAATTAAATCAGCTATGAAGTTAAATATTGATGCACCTGCATCCCTATACATTTTTAATTTACATAAAATGTTTTTAACACCTTGCACATAACCATCATTAACTCTTGTAAAATCTGGCGAATTAACAAATGATGAATACGTACCATCATTAATTTTTTCTGCAAAAATATTAAATATTGAACTTGCAGTTTTATAATCCATTGATTTTTGACCAACTGAAGAGCCTGATCAATATGTTCTTCAGAAAAAATCATAAGAAATTAATATTTCATCTTGAGATAATATATTCAAACGATCTGAAAATTGATCAATTTTAGATTCATCAACCATATATTCTTTAACTCAAGATGGATCAAAATAAGAGTTATTATAAGTTTCGTTATATGAATAGTTATTTGAATTACCTGATTTTATATATGAATCATAATTACTTCTTCTATTATCATCATATAATGTTTCATATGCTTCAGTAACTATCTTAAAATCTTCTTCAGCAGTATCTGATTTATTTAAATCAGGATGATATTTTTTTGAAACCTTAAAGTAAGCTCTTTTAATTTCATCCTTTGTTGCTGTCTTTTCTATTTCTAGAACTTCATAATAATTTTTATCTTTTAGAGTACTCATATATTGATTTTAGCATATTAAAATCTAAAAAATATAAAACTAAAATAGAATATTAAATAATATGAACATCATATCTTATTAAGATTGTATCACTTTCACTATTTTATTTTTTTGATAATTAGTTCATTTAAACATTTAACGCATTTAATATAATAGACAATATGTTAGACGCATTTTTTGAAACTAATTTAATTAAAAAATATATTTTACTTCTTTATATATTCTATAACTTTTTTATATTCTTTTAGAAAGTACCTAGAATTTTTTAATTGTTTCTCATTAATTTGTGTGTATCCATGAACATCATTCATATTTAAGTTATTTTTTAATTTATTCATCTTTCCATCTTCTTCTCAATAGAAATAGTATGAATCATATAAATTATGCACTGTTGATGGAAGCGGTAAGAAATTATACGGATCAGAAATTTGGTTCAATATGTTTTCATCCTTTTTCTTATTAAACTCATATTTGATATATCAAACTGGCTTAATATGAGCATATTCAAACTTTGTTGAGTTTGTAGAAAAATAATCATTTATAACGTTGTTAATATCTAAGATACCAAATTTATTCTGTATATTTTTCTTTTGTTCAGTTCTTAATTTATTTACTTTTGTTTCTAAATTGATAAAATTAGTTCTTTTTAATTTATAACTTTTTTCAAAGTTGCTTTTTATTTCCTTTCAATTTTCTCTTCTTAAATTAAATTGAATGAATAATTTCCTTATTTCATCATTACCGTCCAACCATTCGGTAAACATTATTGATTTTATTTCTTTATTTTGCCAAGCAGTTTCATAATTAATATTTATAAACTTTGATGAAATTTGTTTAGTTACGTTTAAACATTGTAGAAAAAAACCGAAATTAATTTTTTCATTCTTATATTGTGTAAACAATGTTCCAATATTTTTACCTTCTCCTTTTGGGTTTGAACCTAATAAGATATAAATAATGTTTTGAAATGTTACATCCCTATATCTAATTAAAGAATTATTACTATTTATATTTGTTTTATTTATATGGTCATAGTCAAAATATTCAGATTTTTTTCTTTTATTATGTTCGTTCTTATTTTGATATTTATGTTCTAGTCCAAGTTCCTCTATAAATCAAATCCTATAATCTAATGTTATGTTTTTACTTTTCTTTTTTTTATGACTTCTTGTTGTTATATTTTTAACTTCAACACGTTCGTAAATAACTTTATAATCATGAATAAAATTCATTTCATCAACTAACAAATAATATTTCATAATAATTGTTTCTGTGTAATTAAAAACATTCATTTCTACAATTTTAAAATTGAAATTATTTATGTTAAATTCTTGTTTTTTATTTCCCATAATTAAAACTTAAAATTCCTAAAAATTTCTTCTAATACTTCAACTGAAATTGAATTTCCACATAAAAAAATTTTTTTAATATCAGGCACTAAATTTGTATTATCAACTTTAACATAATCTTCTTTATCAAACCCCATATATCTAAAACATTCTTCTGGTAGCATTTCTCTAATTTTTTTATCTCCATAAAAAAGTTTAATTCTACTTAATGCTCCTGAAGCTGTTAGAGTTGGCCCAGAATAATTGATGTCATATACAAAATTTTCACTATTAAAACTTGTATAATCTTTTAACTCGTATTTGTGGATATTATTACTATTGACTTTTCTTTTGATTAATTCATATTGGTTGTACTTATCGTTAAATTCTTGATAATCTATTAAAATATCTTTAATTGGTTTTTTGTTATTTGTTTTAGAGAATTCTGGAAATATAAATCCACTTTCTTTTTTGTGTGATTTTAGAACAGATATAACAAAGGCTCTTTCTCTATTTTGACAACTCCCAAAATCTTTAGAATTTAACATATATCTTTTTGATACATATCCTAATTTTTCTAGTTCTTTTTCTCATTCTTCATATGTATCTATATGATTTGAATCAAACATAGCTTTGACATTTTCTAATAACAAATATTTTGGTAAATTATTTTTTCCTAACTCTTTAAGAATTCTTCCTATTTCTCAAAGTAATCCAGATCTAGTTTGAGACCCTTTCTCAAAACCTTTTTGACTACCTTGGTTTGATATATCTTGGCAGGGGAAAGAATAAGTAAATATATCAATATCTTTATCTAAATCTTTACCTTTTACATATCTAATATCAAAATGGTTCTTACTAATTTCTTTTGATTGATTTAATCAAAAACCAATTTCTGATGCTTGTTGATTTCTTTTATATCAGTTATCTGATACTGGTTTTTTAGAATCAAAACTAATTGTGTATTTATACTTAAAAAATTCTTTATCTATTTTTTTAGGTCAATGATGAATTGCTTGATATCCAATTATTGCAGGGATGAATCATTCTATTATTCCTGCTGATTCAAGTTCCCAATTCATTTCTTCTGAAATATTTTTTAAAGCTTTATATTGTGAACCAATGCCAGCAAAAGCTTCAAATATCTTTATCCTCTTTCTAGAATTGTCAACCTTATTACGATTAGCTTTATTATTTTTACTCATTTTTTACTACCTAGATAGTATTATATTATCTAATAAAGACAAAATACCAACTTTTCATATTCAAGTTAGTATTTTTTTATATTGTTTTATTAATTCAAATAGATAAAAAGTCAAGCTAATCGTAATTATTTTTTACTCATTTTTAAATGGATTTTTATAGCTTGCAATAATAGAATTTAATGATACAACAACATCAGAAAACAACATAGCTATCATTGAAAGTAAAGTTGGTATGATACCAATAAATGCAATTGGTAATACTATACCATTGTAACTAAATGATCAAACAAGATTTCATTTAATTATATTTCTTGTGTATTTTATTAAAATAATAGCTTTTCAAATATTCATTAAATTATTATCTAATAATGTAATATCAGAAACGCTATCAGTTACTGATATATTAGTTGATATATTAAATGATAAATCACTTTGTTTTAATGCAATTAAATCATTAATTCCATCACCAACATAGGCTATTATTTTGTTCTCAGATTGCAATTTAGAAATAATATTCTCTTTTTCAAATGGATTCATATTTGTATAGTAATCATCTATTCCTAATTCTTTAACTAGATATTTTGTGTTTTCTTCTATATCTCCAGTTATTAGTAATGGTTTAATATTATTTCTTTTTAATGTTTGTATAAATTCTTTAGCCTCTTTTCTAATTTTATCTTCAAGTATAAAATAATTTATTACTTTGTTATTTTTTATAAAAACAAAGTTAGTTTTTATATTTATTCCATTTAATGCATTAAGGAATTCTTTTTCAATTTTTTTATTCTTTATTGATTTTTTATAAATATCTGAATTTAGCGATGTAATAACATATTTATTTTTCTTACATTCATAAATATAAGTATTATTACTTATTGTTTTTAATTCTATTTTATTATGTTTATAATTATATTTTTCTTGAAGGTAGTTGACTATAGATTGTGATATTGGATGATTCAAACCAAATTCCATACTATATAAAATATTTAAATCACGTTTGTCACCAATCACTTTTGCAACTGATAATTTACCTTCTGTTAATGTTCCTGTCTTATCCAAAGCAACTATGTTTATTTTTTTATTAAAATCAAATATTTTATTATTATTGAATACAATACCATTTTTTGATGCTTTACTTGTTCCAATTATAATACCTAATGGAGCAGCGATTCCCAATGCACATGGACATGATATTACAATTAATGAAATCATAAAATAAAAAGCACATTTTATATTTTGTTGAATAATAAAAGAATCATTTTTTGCAATATTATATGTATCTCATTTTAAGAAATGAGGTATCATTTCAAAATTATTTAATCCTATTCCCTTTTGAATATCATATCCAAAAAATAACATAATAATAAAACATAATACTCCTAATAATAATATTGTCGGAGTAAATCAAAAAGATATTTTATCAATTGTTTTTTGGGTTCTTGTTTTAGATGATTGAATAATTCTAAGTTTCTTAATAATCTTATTAACTAAAATATCTTTTTTATCTGTGTTTGATTGCATTATAAATGCTTCTCCAAGATTAATACTTCCAGAAAAAATTTGACTACCTTTTGTTTTTAAAATTGATGTTACTTCTCCTGTTATGAATGATTCATCAATATTACATTTTTTTGAATATAAAATTCCATCAGCAGGAACTTTTTCATTTGATTTCACATAAATATAATCGCCTATTTTTAATTCTTTTATGTTTTTTAAAGTAATGTTTTTTGTTTTTATATCATAATAATTAAATTCTGTTGATGCAAGATTTTTAATTGCTTCACTATCTCTATTTAACTTGTGTTTTAAAAACATATTAATTCATTCGCCAATTTTTAAAATAGTAATTAATGTGCAAGGTATTTCGAAAAAATAAATATATTTTTCATTCGAAATGAAATCCAATGAAATAATTTCATTAAAACCAAATTTAATAGAATTATCAATCAATATGTATAGACTTCAAACCAGAGAAATTGTTACAGTAGTCGAGATTAAAGTGTTCATTCCTATTGTTTTTCACTTGAATCATTCATAATAAGTTTTTTTAAAATAATTTAAACCAATATAAAATGATATAAATAAACTTACTATTAAACCATATATTGGATTCATAAAGACACAAGCAAAACTACTCTTAACATTAAACATCATTATAATATCAGATATAATCAAAGGTAATGTTAAGATCACTGAAATAACTAATAAAATAAGATTGCACAAAAGTTCTTTATTTCTATTACTAAATATTTTCAACTTTATAGCCGTTATTTTTTAAAATATTGATAACTTCTTCAATTTTAATATCATCATCAAGTTCAAGTACTAAAGTACTATCTAACAAATCAAATGAAATAAATTCAACATTTTCAATTTTATCTATTATTTTTTTTA
>CASDUM010000026.1 GCA_949283985.1 uncultured Mycoplasmataceae bacterium
AAAGCTAAAGTGATTTTAATAAATGGAGGAAACTTTGGTTTCTTTTCATTTTTTGATTCAAAAAATATTGATGAAATTTTTAAATTTATTACTGAAAAATCAAATTATATAAACCCTATTTTATTACAAACAACATATAACAATAGAAAGACATATTCACTGAATGAAGTAGTAATAAATTCTAATCATTTAATGAATTTAGAAATATATTTAGATAATAATTTATATGAAAATTTTAGAGGAACAGGATTAATAATTTCTACACCACTTGGATCAACAGGAAGAAATAAAAGTAATAAAGGTGCAATAATCTCTCCAAATTTAGAAGTTATTCAAATCGTTGAAATAGAACCTTTATCTCAAAAACAATATAGAACATTAGATGCTCCTTTAATTCTTAATTCAAAAGTAAATGTTGATATAAAAATTAAAAAAATAAAAGATGAATTTTATTTAATAAGCGACGGTAATATAATAAAATTAATTGATACTATTAATATTAGTATAAAAAGTATTAAATCAAATTTTCAATTATTTTACATTGATTCAATTTTTGATTTTATCAAAAAATTAAAAAATAAATATATATCTACGGAGTAAACTATGAAAAAATGAAAATTAATTTTATTTTATATATGCACTTTTGGTATTGGATACTTTGTCTTAAAAAATAAAGCAAAAAATATATCAAAAGTTGAAAATCAAGAATTAGAAATTAGTGATGACATCCCGTTTGATATTGATGAATTTATTTCAAATATTGGTGGGATAGAAAATATTCAAGAAACAAAAGCAACAATAAGTTCACTAAATGTAATTTATAAGAGTAAAATTAAAAATCTAGAGATTAATTATGATTACATTGATTCTCTAGAGTTAAAAGGTATTATGAAATATGAAAATAAAATATCTTTTGTTTTTGGTGATTTCTCAAAAAAATTATCAGAAGAAATAAATAAAAGGATTTAAAAATGACATTTAAAGAAAAAATATCTAAAATTCCAATTGGACTAACTGGTCTTGCAGTTGGTATAGGTGGTTTAGGTAATGCATGAACGTTAGTTCTTCAAGAAAGAAATATTGATTGATCAAATGGAGAACTTGATACATCTATTTATACAAATATAATACAAATATTTTTATTTATCTTTACAATACTTTTTTTCTTTATAATAGTCACAAGACAAATACTTAATAGAACTATTTTTAGAAATGAAGTTAAAGATCCAATGTTATCAAGTTTTTTACCAACAATTGCAATGGCAATGATGTTAATTGGTGGATTTATCGCACAAACATCAACAATGGGAACAAATTTAAAATCTTCTGAAGTTATTAATGCTCTAACAATAATTGGCTCTATATTTTGATATTGCGCTGTTACACTTCATATAACTTTTATGGTTTTATTTTTCGTTCATGTTATAAAAAATCATGATTTTAAAAATCATGACGTTTATGCTTCGTGATTTGTTCCTCCAATAGGTATAATAGTTTCATGTACTGTTGCTGGTTCATTTCCAAAAGAAATTATTCCATCTATATTATTTCAAGTTATTTGATGTTTTGGTTTTGCAATGTATGTTATTTCACTACCATATGTTTTATATAAAATAATATTTGCAGATAATATACACCATGATAGAATTCCTACATTAGCAATATTTGGAGCTCCTGCAAATTTATCGTTAGCTGGATTTATTTCAATCCCTGACTTAAAAAATTATTGAGGTAATGATGCATATTGAGTAATAATCATTATTTTAACAATTATTGCTTTAAGTACAACATTATTCTTGTACGTTTGTTTTTTCAGAATATTTAGAACAAAGTTTAATCCTACATATGCATCTTTAACATTCCCAACTGCTATTGGTTCGCTATCAATGTTAAAAGTATCAAGTGTAATATCTACTATATCCACTAACTCAGGTGGAGGAGTGTTACTTTCTCATACATTTAATGTGATAGGATATATTGAACTTACAATTGCTACATTTATAAATTTATATGTTTTAACAAGATATGTAATTTTAATTTTTAAAGCATTTATTCCTATAAAAAAATAAAAAATAAATACTTTAACGTTTAAACGTGTCCCCTATTAGTGGACAATAATTATAAAACCTGTCTAGCATAATTGCAAGGAGATAGGTTTTTTAAATTCAATTGAATTCTATCATTGTTATAATAACAAATAAATTCATCTA
>CASDUM010000027.1 GCA_949283985.1 uncultured Mycoplasmataceae bacterium
CAATTCAAATAAAATTAAATCACTTGAAGATATCATTCTTGAACAATCTGAGTTATTAAAATCAGTTGCTACAACTGCACAAGAATTTAGTGAAGAAACTAACTCTAAATTTGCAAATGTTGAAGATAAAATCTCAGCAATTAATGAACAAATTTTTATCTTAAAACAAACTGATGAAACTCTTGAACAAAGAATTGAAGAAAAACAAGCTGAAGTTAGAGAATTAATTAGTTCATTAGAAAAATCTATAAACGAAAAATTATTAGATGTTGATGAAAAAATTATGCTAACTACAAAAGAAACGCTTGATATTGTTAATAGTTTCAATGATGAAATCACTTCTAAAATCTTAAAAATAGAAGAAACAATTATTAAAAATAATGATTATATTCTTGAAATTGAGATTAAAGAAATAAAAGAAAAATTATCTCAAACTGTTTCTGATATTAGAGAAAATGCAGACAAAATTTCTTCTAATAATAATAAAATTCAATTGATTGAAAGAAACTTTGAAGAGCTTTCTATGAAATCATCTAGTGACGATGAATTATTAAGAAATGAAATCAATAAATTAAATGAAGAAAATAAAAACATTCTTGATTTAATAAATAAAAATAAAGAAATAATAGAAGATGAAATAAGTAAGAATGTAAAAGAGATAGAAGAAAAAATAAAATCAACATCTTATGAACTTTCAGAAAAAATTAATAATTTATTTGAAGAAGTTAAATCATTAATTGATCAAATAGAAACTAAACATAATGAATCTATATTAACTATTAACCAAAAAACTGAAATGTTAGAAGGATTGATTCTTGATACAAATGAAAGAATTGGTTTAGTTGATAGTAAAGTCATTAATTTAGAAGAAAAATCTAATAAGCACGAAGAAGATATTATAGAAATTAAATCTAAAGTATCTGATGTTTCAAAAGAATTTGATTTAATAAAGAAAAACTGAATTATTAATAACCAAAAAATTGCTAGTTTAGAAAAAGTAATATTACAACATTCAGCAGAATTAAAAGAGTTATATACTAATATGAATGAATATGCTGAAATCAAGTTTAATGATATTGAAGAAAAAATTAGCAACATTAAAATTGAAATTAATAATTTAACTGAAATAAATCAAAAATATGAATCAAAAATTGATGATTTAGAAAACCAAATTACAAATAATATCATTTCAAGATTAAATAAAATTGATCTTCAAGTTTCAGAAATAAATGATTGAATTAAGAACTTCAATGTTAAAACTGATGAAATTCTTGAAGAAATCAAAAAAATCAAAGAATCTACTGGCAGTATCAACAATAATGACATCACTAAAGTTCAAGAAAATAAGTTAAAAGAGCTTTATGATGAAATAATTAAAATGATTGATGACAATAGAAATGAATACAACTTGAAAATGAATGATTTAACAAGATACCTTGGTGTTTCTGAAGAAGAATTAAAACAAGATCAAGTTTCTATTTTAGAAAAAATAAGAAACAATGAAAATAGAATCATTAAATTAGAAAATCTTTTATTAGTTCAAGGTCACGAAATTAAATCTGTAGTTGATGGAAATTCAAATTCTGACATTAGTGAATTAATTAATAAAGTTGAAAACTTAATTTCAGGTGAAATTAGCATTAAAAAAGAAATTGAAAAACTTATTAATGAAAATGTTGAAATTAAAAAACAATTAAAAGAAACATCAACTTTAATTGAAACTAATTACGACATATTAAGCACTTTATTTAAGGACACTAATGAAAGAATTTCTTACAACAAAGATCAAATTGACAAAATTCTTCTACTTGTTTCAAATGGTGAACAAGCAACTCATGAAATAGATAAATTAAATGATTTATTAAAAACTATTAAAGAACATTCTGATGAAATTTTTAGATTAAAAGAAATAATTGAAGGAATAAATGATCCTGATTTATATAATAAATTTGAAGCTAGAATAAATGATTTAGAATACAAAAATAGTGTATTAGAGGAAGAATTTAAACTTCATAAAAATATATTCAATAACACAATTGATGAAATAAATAAAACAATTTTAGTTTTAACTAATGAAGTTAAAGAAATTTCTGAACTTAAGCTAAAAGATTCTAACGAAATTAATTCAAGTGAATTAAAAGAAAAGATAACTAACATTGTTGAAACAATAGTTACTAATAACTTAAAATATTTGATAGATGATATTAATGAATTTAAAAAGATGACTTTTGAAGACAAAGTTGTGATCATAGATGAAATTATTAAATTCAAAGAAAGCTTTGATACAATAGAATCTAAATTAAGACTTATTTTAGATAAAGAAGATGAAAACTCAATTATTTCTTTATTAAAGAAAACAAGGGAAGAATTATCATTCCTAACAAATGAAATTGTTGATATTGAAAAAGCATGATTAATTAATAATCAAAAATTAGTTAGAATGGAAAATTTATTATTACTACAATCAGAAGAAATGAAAGAATTCTCTGATAAAATGGGAGAACTTTCTGCTAAAAATATGGCAGTTGTTAACGACTTAATTAAATCTGAAAATGAATTAAAAGAAGAAATTCATAATTTAAAAAATAAAGATGAAGAATTAAGTGAACAATATAGTAGATTTAAAAATATGTTTGAACTTAAATTAAATGAAGTAGCAATAAATATTAAATCATTATTTAATGACTATGATGAAAAAGTTCAATTAGATATTAAAAAAATACACGACGATTTAGAAGAAAAAATAAAACCTAACATCATTTTAACTAAAGAGGAAGCTAAAGAAATTATTACAAGATATATTCTTGAAATAACTAATGTAGAAATTCCAAAAATAATTGATTTATTAAATAATACAAATAGCCAATTAAATAAAACATATGAAGCATGATTAAGAAATAATCAACAAGTTTCATTGATTGAAGAAGTAATTTTAGATCAAGATAAAGAATTAAGAAATGCTTCTAAGAAAAATTTCGAAGAAATGCAACATATTTCTTTATTACTTGATGAAATAAATAAAAAAGAAAATAAAAATGATACACTTGAAATGCTTAAAAAAATTAATGATTTAGAAGAAATTATTAAAAATATTGAAGGAAAATTCTCTGTAAGTGAAATTAAAGAAGTTGTTGAAAAACAAGAAGAGATTGCAGTAGCATTAAATGATTCAGAACTTAAATCAGATGTTAAGGATGCAATTCTAGAATTAGTATTAAATCACAAGAAGAGATTAGTGTAAAATAAAGGAGGGTATTAATTATGAGATATAGACACACTAGTGTATATGAAATGGCAAAAACAAATACCAATAATGACATTTCATTAAATAAATTAGAAGAACTTATTAATCAATTAATTCCTTCTTGTCAAGAAAATACAGAAGATATTTCAATAATTAAAGAAAAATCATCAATTGATGAGAGTAGATTATCAAGGTTAGAAGAATTAGTTTCTCAACATTCAGAAGAGCTTGAAAAATTCAAACAAGAAAAAGATGAATTAATTAATTTAATTGAAGAAAAAATTAATTCACTTTCTCCTTCTGATAATAAGCAAGCTGAATTACTGTTAGATGAATTATTATTATTCAAAAATGAACAGCAAAAATTCAATATTGAAGTAATTGAAAAAGTTGATGATAGAATAGATAGGATTAATGAATTAATTGATTTTATCAATTCTATGAAAGGTAAAATAGATTCATTAGAAGAGTCACTAAATGAAAAATTAAATGAGACTAAAAATGAAGAAACAACAATTATAAATGATATTGTTGAAACTGTTGTTGAAAGTAATTCAAATAGTGATCTAGAAAAAGAAGTTGAAATTCTAAAATCTGAAATAATAAAAGAACAACAAGAAAATAAAAGATTAAAAGAACTTCTTGAAGAAGAAAAAGAAAATCCTGAAGATGATTTATCTTTTAATGAAGATTGATTAAAAGAGTTTGAAAGAATGAAATTATCACTTGAGGATGATGGTATTTATGAATATGAATATGATGAAACAGGAGACGAAGATATGAAATTCGATTTTTATAATGGTGAATTACCAAAGACTAAAATTGTTAAAGTTAGATCTAATGATTTAGTAAAATCTTATGATCATGATGAAATCAATTCGTTTATTGGTGAAGAAGCTAGAAAATTAGCTTCAAGAGAAATTGATAAATTACAACAAGATTCTGAAATGACTCAAAAAGCTTGATTAGCTAATAATCAAAAATTAACTCAAATGGCATCTATAATTGAAAAACAAGAACAAGAAATTAAAAGATTAAATGCTGAAAATAGATTAAAAGATTTCGATAGCGAAAACTTCTCTGAAGATTTATCAAAAATGATTAAACATGAAGCATTAAAATTAATAAGAGAAGAATACGAAGAAAGAATCTTAAATCTAGAACACGGAAAAAGAAACAATCAATCATCATCAGTTGAAGAATTGGAAAGAGAGCTACAACTTCAAAAAGCTGAGAATGAAAGACTTAGAGCTTTATTAGGTGAAAAACCAGTTGAACCTCAAAAAGTTGTCGTTGAAGTAAAAGCTGAAGAACCTAAAGTTATTGTTAACAAGAATCCCGATATTGCAATTTCTCAAAAAAGAAAAAGAAAACAAAAATTCTTTTTTGAAATCAAAGAACACAATACACCAAAAATCACTAAAGCCGATCTTGATAGAGAAAAATAAATACCATGATACAAATATTTATGATTTTAAATCATAAATATTTTTTTTATTCACTAGATAGTTTATAATTAATAAAATTAATATTTGGGAAAAACAAAATGGGAAGACTAAGAAAAAATCCTAAAGCGATAGAAAATTTATCAAAGAATAAAAATTATATTTTAAATCCCAGTTCATATAAATCGTTATGAAATAAGGAAATATTCAAGAACAACAATGATATTGAAATTGAAATAGGTTCAGGAAAAGGTATTTTTATAACTACAAAAGCTAAAGATAATTTAAATATAAATTATATAGCGATTGATAAATATGAATCTATTTTAGTAAAATTGATAAAAAAAGTAACAAATGATATGAATAATTTAAGAGTCTTTTCATATGATGCAAAAGATTTAGAAAATGTTTTTGAAAAAGAAGAGATCTCAAAAATATATTTAAATTTTTCAGATCCATGACCAAAATCTAGACATGACAAAAGAAGATTAACACATATAAATTTTTTAAGAGTTTATAAAAATATTTTAAAGCATGAAGGTCTTATAGAATTTAAAACAGATAATTTAGATTTTTTTAATTGAACAATAGAACATTTGAATGAAATTGGATTAGATATTAAATATGTAACATACGATCTTCATTCTGAAAGTATAGATAATACTATGACTGAATATGAAAAGAAATTTTCAGAAAAAGGAACAAAAATAAATAAACTAGTATTTGATTTAAAAAAGTTAAAATAAATTAGCAATATTTTTTTGTAAATATAATGTTATATAATATTATTGGAGTTTAAAATGTTAAAGATTAGTTCATTAAATGTTAATATAAAAGAAAAAAATATATTAAAAAATATTGATTTAGAAATTAATGAAGGAGATATAATTGCAATTCTTGGTCCAAATGGACATGGAAAATCAACTATTTTAAAATCTATTTTTAATCATTACACGATAGAAAAAAAATCTGGAAAAATTACGTTTAACAATATAGATATTACAGACATGTCTCCAGATGAAATTTCTAAATTGGGAATATTTTTATGTGTTCAAACACCAGATGAAATACAAGGCGTTAGTATGATTGATTTTTTAAGATCAGTTGCTAATTCACATTCTGAAGAAGGTGTTAAGATTTCTGAATTATATAAAAATATTGAGTCATCATTAAAAAAATTAAATTTAAATAGAGAAATTTTAAAAAGAAGCGTTAACACAAATTTTTCTGGTGGGGAAAAGAAAAAAAGTGAAATAATGCAAATGTTACTAATTAACCCACAGTTATTATTACTTGATGAAATTGATTCTGGTTTAGATGTTGACTCACTAAATGACATTATAAATATTATCAATGAATGATATAGTCAAGATAATAAAAAATCAATGGTAATTGTTAGTCACAATGAGAGAATTTTCAATAAAATAAAACCTAACAAAGTTATTGTTATACAAAATGGTGAAATTAAATTAATTGGTGGCAAGGAAATAATTGATAAAGTAAACGCTGAAGGATATGGTTGAATTAATGAGTAGTCTAATAAAAAATTATGATGTGAATGGTTTTAAAAAAATATCAATTCTTGATTTAGATAAAAATAGAGAAAATGTTGAAATCAATGTTAATGTATCTAAAAACTCAAAAGTTATAATTAATTGTTCAGTGTTAAGCAATAATATCAAAAAGAACTATAAGGTTAACATTTATCATGAGTCATCTGACTCCACTAGCGAATGCTACTGTAACGGTATTTCTAAAGAAAATAATATAAAATTTGAAATTAATACAAGTATTAATAAAAATACTGAAAATAATAATTGCAAACAAGAAATAAGAGGATATCTTTTAACGAAAAACTCAATGATAAAGGGTAATCCAAATTTAATTATTGATACAAACAAAATTAAAGCTAGTCACAAATTATCAATTGGCAAAGTTAATGATAATCATTTGTATTATTTAATGTCAAGAGGAATTGATAAAAAAGAGGCAATGTATTTATTAACATCATCTATATTTTTTAGACACTTAGAAATGATAGATGAAGAAAAACAAGAAGAAATAAAAAATGAGATAAAGAGTTATTACAATGAATTATAAAAAAGATTTCCCATGATTTAAGAATAATCCAAATTTAATTTATTTAGACAGTGCAGCAACATCATTAAAATTAGAATGTGTTAAAGAAGCGATCAATGATTATATAGATAATTGATCATACAATCCACATAATATTGATTCAAAACACACATACAAATGCATAGAAGTAATTAATGAAACTAGAAAATTACTTGCTAATTTTTTGAATTCATCAGAATCTGGAAAAATAATTTTTACTCCAGGAGCAACATATTCTATTAATATAGCTGCAGACGGCATCAAACATAATTTAAATGAAGGTGATGAAATCATTATTAATACAATGGAACACGCTTCAAATATTTTGCCATGATATAAAATAGCAGAAGAAAGAAAATGTAAAATTATTTTTGCAGAAATTCACGAATTAAGATTAAATGAAGAAGACTTGATTAGTAAGATTACTAATAGAACAAAAATTATAGCTTTTGCTAATGCAACAAATCTTATTGGTAATAAGATTAATGCGGAAAAATTATCTATAAGAATTAAAGAAAAAAATCCTAATGTAATAATTTTTGTTGATGCAACACAATATTTATCATTAGAAAGAATGGATATTAAAAATTCAAAAATAGATTTTGTGTGTTGTTCTGCACACAAAATGTTTGGACCAACAGGAATTGGTGCATTATATTATTCAGATTGAGTTGGTAAAATTTTTAAACCATATATTGTTGGTGGTGGAATGAATAATACGATAAATAAAAGTTCATTTACATACTTAAACGATGTTGGTAAATATGAAGGTGGAACGCCAAATGTAATGGGTATTTTTGGATGAAACGCTGCATTAAAATATGTAGAAAAAATTGATTTAAATAAGGAAAAAAATAGATTAATAGAACTTAAAAAATATTTAGATAATGAATTATCAAAAATTCAAAATGTAAAAATAATAAACAAAGGTATTAATTCACACATAACCATTTTCAATTACGATGGAATATTTAGTCAAGATTTTGCAAGCTATTTGGGAGTAAACGGAATAATTGTAAGATCAGGATTATCTTGCGCTAAATTAATACATGAAAATATAAATAACAATGCAGTTATTAGAGTTTCATTAAGTATCTACAATGACAAATCAGATGTTGATTATTTAATTAGCGTTATTAAAAAATTTAAGAAAGGAGATGAGTTAAATGGACTTATATAAAGATCAGGATTTTTGTAGACAAGTTATAATGGATAATTATGAACGTCCTAACAAAAGAATAGAAAAAGACGACTTAAATAATTTTTTAAAATTCAACAATAACTCAGACTCTTGTATTGATAACATAACAATTTTTATGAAAATTGAAAATAATATTATTAAAGAAATGTTTTTTTCTGGTATCGGATGTGCAATTAGTACTTCTTCATCAAATATAATTTGTAATCTTTTAATTAACAAAACAATTGATGAAGCAAATGAAATATTATCAAATTATTCAAAAATGATTAAAGCAGAAGAATATAACCAAGAACTACTAGGCGATTTAAATGTTTTTAACAACATTTCAAATCAACCAAATAGAATAAAATGTTCAACAATTGGTACAGACGCTTGTAAGGAAATAATAAGAGGAATAAATGGATAAAGAAAATATTAAAGATACATATGATTTTGGATTTAACGATGGTGATAATTCAATTATTAAATTTGAGCCAGGATTAAGTGAAGAAGTAATAAGAAGAATATCTAAAATAAAAAATGAACCCGAATGAATGTTAGATATTAGACTTAAAGCATATAAAACATTTATTAAAATGTCCAATCCTAAATTTGGACCATCACTAGAAGAAATTAATTTTGATGAAATAACATATTATTCTAGTTCAACAAAAAGATCTGAAGAAGATTGAGATAAAGTTCCAGAAGAAATTAAAAAAACATTTGAAATAATAGGTATACAAGAAGCAGAGGCAAAATATTTAAATGGTGTTTCTACTCAATATGATTCTGAAACAGTGTATAAAAAAATTAGTAATGAGTTAAAAGAACAAGGTGTTATTTTTTCTAATATAGAAAGCGCTATTCAAAAATATCCAGATATAGTTAAAAAATATTTTGGAAAATTAGTTAGCTATTCTGATAACAAATACGCAGCTCTTAATACTGCAGTTTGATCTGGCGGTTCTTTTATTTATATACCTGATGGAGTTAAATTAGAAAAACCATTACAAGCGTATTTTAGAATTAACGGTAATAAAACAGGACAATTTGAAAGAACACTAATAATACTAGAATCTGATGCATCATTACATTATGTAGAGGGTTGTACAGCACCCGTTTATGATGAAAATAATCTTCATGCTGCAGTTGTTGAAGTTTTTGTTGGAAAAAATTCTAATTGTAGATATACAACAATACAAAATTGATCTAAAAATGTTATGAATTTAGTAACAAAAAGAGCTATTGTTAAAGAAAACGGAAATATGTCATGAATAGATGGAAATATTGGTTCATATATTAATATGAAATATCCATGTACAATACTAGCAGGAGAAAATTCTAAAAGTGATAGCATTTCAGTTGCAATAGGTAGCGGTAAAACAATACAAGATGTTGGGGCAAAAATGATTCACATAGCTCCAAATACTAGATCATCAATTATTTCAAAATCTATCTCATTAAATGGAGGAGATTCTAGATATAGAGGTTTTGTTGAAATAGCAAAAGATGCAATTAATTCTATTTCTCATATAGAATGTGACACTTTAATTCTTGATGATATTTCAAGAAGTGATACAATCCCGACAGAAATTATTAATAACTCAGAATCATATGTAGATCATGAAGCAAAAATTTCTACGATAAATGATGACCAATTATTTTATTTTATGAGTAGAGGTATTTCAAAAGAAGAAGCAGAATTTTTAATAATTCTTGGATTTATTGAACCTTTTACAAAAGAACTTCCAATGGAATATGCTGTTGAATTAAATAGACTTATAAAAATGGATATGGAAGGATCGGTAGGTTAATATGTCATATTATAAGAAACCAAAATTTACATTAACTAATCATGTAATAAAAAGATATGTAGAAAGAGTTGAACCTAACCTTAGCGAATTTGAAGCAAGGACTAAAATCGAAAAAATTCTTGAAGATGTATTTCTTTCATCATCGGGCGATGATACTTCAGTAAAATTTATAACACATGATGGAAAATATGAAATTATTACTACTAATGATTTTGTTGTTAAAACTATAATTCATAAAAAATAACATTTTAAAAATACATATAGTCAAAATATGTAGTATTATTAAATTAGGAGAATATATATGAAAAATGAAATTTTAGATTTATTAAATACGTACTATTTCTTAGAAACAAAAACTTCACTATTATATAAAATGTATGGACAACATATTAGAAATTTTGGATTATCTAAATTAGCAGATTTCTTTGATGAAATGTCTAATGATAAAGGTGTTACACACACAAACATGATTAGTAAGTATTTATCAAGTTTTGGAAGAAATATAGAAATGATTAATTTAAATTTTGAAACTATAGATTATACTGATGATTTATTTGAAAATATTGAAAATATATTTGATGCTATCTTAGAAAACGAAGAATTATTAAGAGAAAAAGTTATTGAAATAGCTGACAAATCATTTGAAGAAAAAGATCATGACACATATCATTTTATTCAATGATTTGTAACAGATTCAATGAAAGATATAAATGAAGTTTCTGATATTTATAATATTGTATTAAATGCAAATTCACCAGTAGAAGTAGAATTATATTTAACAAATTTAAGCAAATAATAAATTCTTCAATTTATTATTTTTTTTAAATAATGGAGTATTTACCATGACTGAAGCAAAATATTTTAAAACTGAAACTTTTGGGGCTGTTGACGGCCCTGGAACTAGACTTGTAATTTTCTTACAAGGATGTCCACTAAGATGTGTTTATTGTCATAATCCAGAATCATGAGAAATTGATGGTTCAGATAAAACAATATCAGTAAATGAAATTATCAATCTTTACAAAGTTAATGAAAATTTCTACAAAAATGGTGGA
Organism: uncultured Mycoplasmataceae bacterium; assembly: GCA_949283985.1. GTDB lineage: Bacteria > Bacillota_I > Bacilli_A > Mycoplasmatales > Mycoplasmoidaceae > CAMREV01. The sequence goes on from CASDUM010000027.1 coordinate 10,857, forward strand.
GGCATAACGATATCAGGTGGTGAGCCTTGCTTGCATATGGATTTTCTAATTTCATTAGGAAAGAGATGTAAAAAAGAAGGAATTCATTTAACAATAGATACATCTGGTTATTTTTATAAAAAAGCATATTTTAAAAAAATGAATGAACTAATAAAGTATGTTGATTTGTTTTTAGTTGATATAAAACAAATAAATAATAAAAAATATAGTTTAGTAACAAGAGTTGATTCATCTAAACAATCAGAAGTTGAATTTGTAAGATACCTTGAAAAAAATGAAAAACATTATTGAATAAGACAAGTTCTTGTTCCTGGTTATACTGATGATAAAAATGATCTTGTTGAATTAGGTAGATTCATGAAAGATCTAAAATATATGGATAAATTTGAACTCCTTCCATATCACAATATGGCTGTATTTAAATACAAGAATTTAAAAATAAAATATGTATTAAAAAATATTGAACCACCAACAATTGAAGAAATTAGAAAAGCAATGGAATATATAAAAGAAGGAATGGGAAAATAAAATGGCAAATAAGAAAAAAAATAAAAAAGAAATAAAAGATTCAGTTGATATTCACGACATTGAAGCACTAAAACAACAAGAAAATAATAAAAAAAATATTGAAGAAGATATTCGTGAAGAAAAGATAAAAATTTCTTTTATTGACTATATAAATGACAAAAGAATCCCAATTTATACATATTGCAGAAAACTATTTAAATATGATTTTAAAAATATGAAAGAGAATCCAAATGAATTGTCTGAAGATACTTTGTTCATAAAAAATGTTTCAAACAAGAAGAGATTTATATTAAAAATTATTTATTTAATTTCAATGTTACTAATAGCTATTTTATTACTTGTTATATCAATTCTTTTATTAACTGGAATAATAGGTTCGTTTAGTCCTGATGTTGCGTCTAACACATATATTCCTGGTATTCTAATGGCTTTTTCAATTGTCATATTATTATTCTTTATTTAGTGGGTTAAAATGGAAAAAATAACTTGAAAAACTCTAATTCAAAATTTAAATATACTTGAAATGGTTAGTGAAGGTGAAGAAAGAGAAATAAATTCTTCTAGAATGACTAGAGTTGGTTTAGAACTTTCAGGATTCTTTTTAAGAAAACAATCATCAGCTGCAATTCTTTTAGGAAAAGAAGAAAAATTATATTTAGATCAATTTTCAAAAGAAGAATCAGATAAAAAATTAGAAGCAATTTTATCAATGAATCCGCCAGTTATTATTTTATCTAGATCATTTAATGAATCAAGAATATTAAATCTTGCAAAAAAATATAAAACTACATTACTAAGATCTAATTCATCAAGTAGTGAAATTAATACGTTGGTAAATCTAAACCTTTTAAAGTTATTATCAAAAACAGAAATGATTCATGGAAACTTAATTGAAGTTTATGGATTAGGAGTATTAATTATAGGTGATTCTGGAATAGGTAAATCAGAAATCACAATGGAACTTATAAAGAAAGGACATTTATTTATAGCTGATGATGCAGTAGAACATTATCGTGTGTTTGATAAAGTTTTTGGAAAACCATCAAAATTTACAAAAAATCTAATTGAAATTAGAGGTATAGGGATTGTTGATTTTTCAAAGTTCTATGGAATTCAACAAATAAAAAATGAAGCTCAAATAGATGTAATTATTGAATTAAATATGTTAGATGGTGTTACTCAGTTTGAAAGATTAGGCAGAGAAACATCATATAAAGAATTATCAGGTATAAAAATACCTTATTATAAAGTTCCAATATCTCCAGGTAGAAATGCTAGTGATATTATAGAAGTAATAGTTAATAAACAAAAATTAGATGTAGAAAATAAGGAAAGTAAAGTAAATGAGTAGTATTTTATTATTTTCAACAGGGAATAACTCAGTAGAAGATATCGCATTTAGTATTGGTGCATTTGATATAAGATATTATGGTCTATTCATTTTTATAGGTTTTATATTAGCAATAATTCTTGCTAGTGTCAAAATAAAATATTGATACAAAATACCTTTCGAACCATTTTTTTATTTTATATTTATAGCAATACCTGTGTCTATTTTAGGTGCTAGAATTTGATCCTATATTATTGGTGATGCTCAGCTAAATACAACTGAAAACTTTTTTATTCAGTTCTTTAAGTTTGATGGTATGGCAATTCAAGGTGGAGTTATATTTACAGTAATAGCTGGATTAATATATTTTCCTTTAATATTATCAAAACCAAAGTATCAAATTAGAACAAATATAAATGATAAAGAATACATTAAATCAGTATCAACATTTTTGTATGCTGATGCCATTATTCCATGTGTACTTATAGGTCAAGTTATAGGTAGATGAGGAAATTTCTTTAATGGAGAAGTATATGGTGCTCCAGCTAGCGAAGAGCAACTTTATTGATTAAAAGTTCTAATGCCTGGAGTTTATGATGGGATGTGAATAAATGGAAAATTATATCAACCATTGTTCTTATATGAATCTTTTGCTAACTTCTTTTTATTTTTATTTTTATATGTAGCTTTAGAATTTATTAGATATCATAAAGTAGGTGATATTTCAGCTGGATATTTTATTGGATATGGAATCTTAAGAATAATTATGGAACCATTAAGATCTGCTCAATTTAACTACACTATGACATATGTAACAACCGCACTTATGATAATCGGTGGAATAGTTTTTGTACTTTATAATCACCTATACTTATGCAAACATAGAAGAACAAAATTCTTATTCATGTATTATGTTAAATCTACATATATATTTAAACTTATGTGAAAAAGAATTAATAAGAAATATAGAATATATATGGAAAATGTAGATCCTAATAATACAAATTATTTAAGAAAAACAAAACCAAATTTTTATAGAGACGATTCTCATTTATTGTATTACAAAGGTCATTAGAGGTATTTATTATGATTAATAAAGAAAATTTATATGATGTATTAATTATTGGTGGAGGACCAGCTGGGTTAACAGCGAGTATTTATGCTAAAAGAGCAGGGTTAAAAGTTGCTTTTTTTGAAAAAGATGCTCCTGGGGGGAAAGTTACTAAAACTGCTTTTGTAGAAAACTATCCTGGGTTTAAAAAAATAGAAGGATATAACTTAGCTCTTTCCATGCTTAATCAAGCAACAGAAATAGGTGTTGAATATAAATATGGTAATGTAATTAAAATTCAAAAAGACAACAACACTTTTATTATAAAAACAGAAGATGGAAAGGAGCATTTTTCCAAAACTGTAATTATTGCATCTGGTATGACTAATAGAAAATCCGGCGCCATAGGAGAAGACAAATATTTTAATAAAGGCGTTTCCTATTGTGCAATATGTGATGGTGCATTTTACAAAAACCAAGATGTTGCTATTATAGGTGGAGGAAATTCTGCACTAGAAGAAGCTTTATTTCTAACTGATATTGTTTCAAAAGTTTATATTGTTCATAGAAGGGATGAATTTAGAGCTGATCAATCAGTTGTAGAACATGTTAAAAGAAATAATAAAATCGAATTAGTTTTAGATTCAATTGTAAAAGAAATAAAAGGTGATGATAAGCATGTAAATTCAATTCTAGTTGAAAATGCAAAAACACAAGAATTAAAATCTATTGAAGTAAGAGCAGTTTTCCCTTTTGTAGGATTTGATCCTGTTTCTAACTTTATATCAAATGATTTTGTTATTAGCAATAATGGTTTTATTATAGTGAATGATAAAATGGAAACAAACATTCCAGGGTTGTTTTCAGCTGGTGATATAAACAATAAAACATATAGACAAATATCAACAGCTATATCTGATGGAACAATAGCGGCTCTTGCAGCAAAAAAATATATAGATGATAATGAATGATAATTAATTAATCTCTCTTTATTAGTACAAGGAGAGATTTTTTATTACCATTAATGATTGTGCAATTAGACTTGACACTATATGGTACATGAGAGACAACTGGATTTTCTAATGATGGCATAAAAACACATCTATCAATAAGTCGTGAATTCAATTTTTAAATTTTTCAATCTTATTTCTGGTTTTCCAAACAATATTTGGATACTAATAACTATCATTATCAAAATTGTCAAATTTTGAAAATTATAGTTGGAATAGCTAACTTAGAATACAAGACAAATTTATATGTTTAAAACTTAAGAGAAATAATACTATCATGACAAACATATTGAGTTACATATCTTTTACCTTATAATTAATTATAATTTAATAGAATTGATTTGGGGGGGGAATATGTTTAAGATTAAAAATGTAATTATTTTAGCAGCTGGACGTGGTTCTAGAATGCTTGATTTATGTAAAGATAAACCTAAACCTTTGTTAATGTATAATGGGAAACCTTTAATAGAATCAATAATTGAATATTTTCAAAAAAAGAAATTTAAAAATATTTATATTGTTGTGGGTTATTTATCTGATAAGATGAGTTATCTTTCTAAAAAATACAACGTAAAATTAATTAAAAATGAGAATTGAGAAAATACAAATAACATATCATCAATCAAATGTGTAAGAAATTTATTATCAAACTCATTAATAATAAATGGTGACGTCATAATTAAAGAAGACTGCGTTTCAACAAAATACAAATCATCGTGTACATACACGGAATATAATGATTCAATTAATGAATGATCAGTTGAAACAAACGAAAAAGGAAATATAATAAATTTTAATAAAAACCCTAATAATTGAAACGGTTTATATCAAAGAGAAATTACTGTTATTTCTAAAAAACTAGCAAAATATATTAATAAAGATATAGATAATTTCGATGAACAAGAATATTATGAAATTTTAGTTCTTGAAACATCTAAAAAGTATAATATTGACTTCGTTCCACATGTTATTGATAAAAATATAATTTATGATTTAGATAATAAAGATGAGTTCTTAAAAGAAATATCAATTGCAGAAGATGATTTTGATAAATATAGTGACTATGTAGATATGTGTAGTTGTGAAGATAAGTAATTTAACTTCCTTATAAGAAGCTAGATTTTATTTGAAAGGAAACGTAATGGACAAAGGGATTAACTTTTTAGATATAGAAGCAAATCAAGACATCTATTGTAGAGGAAAACCAAGAAATATGTTACTTCAAATTGGAGCAATAAGAATAAGCAATGATGGAAAAATATCTGAATTTAACGAGTATGTTAAATATTTTGGAAAAATAAATAAAAAAGTAAAATTTATTTTAGGAAAAAATGAAGCGTTTTTTAGAAATCATGATTTTCAAATTGAACAAGCGGTTTATAATAAGTTTGCAAATTTTTGTAAAGGTTACACTTCTTATTCATATGGCAATTATGATAAATTTGTTTTAGATGAAGCATCTTCTAGAACGAAGGAAAATAAAATAATTGATGTAATTGACATATCATGTGAAATATCTAGCAAACTAAAACTAGACAATTCTGTTAAACCATCATTATCAATGCTTATGAATGTTTTTTCAATTAACAGAGAAAATGAACATGATGCACTGAATGATTCATTAGCTTTATATGAGATTTATAAGAAATTATATAACAAAGATATTAATATAGATATGACTAAAAATAAACTTATTTTGGAATTCATGAGACCGAGATGAGAAAATAAATTATCAAAACTATATATTAAAAATATTGTGGAAGAGCAAAAAATAACAAAAGATTATTTAGTTATTTTTAATGAATCAATAATAGAAAAAAATATAATCGATGAAGATAAATCTTCTTTTACATCTATTGTAGATATAAGAATATACAATAATGATTTATCTTTATTGCAAAAAGTAAAAGAGAAAAGCACTTTTGAAAACAAAGATGAAGCAAGAGAATATGTTTACAAATTTTATAATGAATATATTTTTGAATATTCAAATAACTTTGTTATGGTTTATGATAACAAGAAATTATCATTCTCTGAATTTTATAAAAGGAAAACAAAAAATTTGTTTTTATATCATAATATAAGTAAATCAAAAATTGATTTATTTATTGAACATTTTGAAATTAAAGGTGATAAAGAAGATCAAGATAAAATAATTATTAAGATCATAAATGATTTCTACAATTCAAATGACAATAAATTTTCAAATCCTTTAAAATATGAATATGACTTCATCAAATAATAGTTTTTACATATCTTTTAAAATAATATTATTTTTGTTATAATAAGAATGTAAGGGTTTGAAAAAACTCTTTTTTTATTCCTAGACATTCAGGAGGTTTTATGTCTAAAAGAGTAATTTTAGTTTGTGATCAATGTTTATCACGTAATTACAAAACCACAAAAAACGAATATGATAATAGACGATTAGAATTGAACAAATACTGTAAACAATGTAATTCTAAAACATTACATAAGGAAACAAGATAATGGAAGAAGTAATTGTAAGAGAATCTAAAAAAGAAAAGAAACAAAAAGTAAAATTATCAAAAGAAGAGAAAAAACAAAATAAAATTGAAGACAGAAAAAACAACCCTGAAAAATATAATAAAACAAAAAGATTGTTTTTTGGAATAGGAAAAGAGTTTTGAAGAATTTCTTGATTGAAAAATAATAAGATATTATATTGATTTTTAGTTGCACTACTAACTATCATTGTTTTTGGTGTTATCTTTACAGCAGTATCTTATGTTTCAGAAGCATTTATAAATTTATAAGAGGTAACTAATATGGTAGAAAATAAATATTTTCAATGATATATTGCAACAACATTAATTGGTAGTGAAGAATCATTATTTTCTTCATTAATGGATAAAATAAAAGCATATGATTTTGAGGATCATGTGTCTGATATGAAAATAATCACTTACAAAGATATTAAAATTCAATATTTTGATAAAAATAATCCTCCGCCAAAATCAATGAAAAATAGCAAACATATAAAATGAGAAGCTTTAGATGATGGTAGATACAAAAAAACAACTACCAAGGTAATAAACAAATTCCCTGGTTACATTTTTATTAAAATGATTATGACTGATAAGGTTTGATATATTATTAGAAATACTCCTGGTATCACTGGGTTTATTGGTTCTTCTGGTAAGGGTGCAAAACCAATTCCGATATCTGAGTATGAGATTGAAGATTTATTCTCAAGTAATAACCAAGATGTAATTACATACATAAACGGAAATGAAAGCACAGAAAAAATCAACAATAACCCTGTAATTCAAGAAAATAAAGACGATTTCTTTGATTCAAAGAAAATAGAAGAAAATATCAAATTAGTTGAAGAAGATAATGATGAAACTATTGATAATTTAGAATCAGAAGAAAATTCAATAAAGGAAGAAGATGTAATGAATACTGATTTTGACTTTAGAGTTGGTCACACTGTTGAAGTTTTAAACGGCGCCTTCATTGGTGAAAAAGTTAATATTATTAGTGTTAATCAAGAAGATCAAACAGTTGTTGTTGAAATTGATATGCTTGGTAGACTTAACGAAGTTACATTAAGTTTCAGTGAAATTAAAAAAATAGATTAGTATGACTAAAAAAGATATCATTTTAGATAATTCTCATAAAGAGAAAATATTAGAAAGATCAATTTACGGAATATTAATGGGTATAAGTGATGGAATTCCAGGATACTCTGGAGGGACAACACTTTCACTTATTAATTTTTTTGAAATATTAATAGATAAGATTAAAGGAGTTTTTTATCCTTTTAATTTTAAAAAAGCATGAAGAAATATATTATGACTTTTACCTTTTATATTTTTTTGAGTAATTAGTTTAGTAGCTTTTTCAATCTTCGGTGATTTAATGGCTACAGGTGAAATATTTAGAAAAACTATAATTAAAAATCATAATTTATCAATTGTTTTAATATTTATGTTTACTTTTTTTAGTATTTTCTCAATACCTTTATTTATAAAATCTAATAAAGTTAATTTATTTGAGTTGGAAAATAAACGATTAAAAATAAAAAAAAGAAACTGATTGAATATTTTATTTTTTAGCATAGGTTTTTGTTTAATAATTACAATTGGTTTAGTTGTCTTCTTCGTTAATGGCGGAGTTAATTTTAATGGAACATCTAATATTGAAAAAATATCTTATTCTTGAACAAATTTATTAATGATTGTAATATCAATGTTTTTAGCAGGTTTCTCAATGCTTATACCTGGCATAAGTGGTAGCATGGTTTTATATTTGTTTAATACATATGATGATGTTTTCTGAACAATTTTACAAAATCCGATATCTAACATAGGATATGTTTTCATTTGTGCTATTTCCGCGATCTTAGGGTTATTATCATCCATATTATTAACATCTTTCATTCTAAAAAGATGAAAAGATAATTATTATTCATTTTGTTTTGGGATGGTTTGTTCTTCACCAATAACAATTTTATTATCGGGGAAAAGATATTATATAGATTTAGTTAATGATTATAATATTTGCGTTCCTCTAATAATTATTTCTCTAATAATTGTAATATTTATAAACATAGCCATATATATTCATATTAAAAATAAAGAAAGAAGTAATGATGAGTTTAAACAAATTAACATGAAACAATTATAAAGATGTTGAGCAAAAAATAAGAGCAAAGTATGGCGAATGCATGAAACCATGCATTTCTTATTTAATGTGATCTTATTATGGAACAACTGTTTATTGAATTGAAAAAAATAGAGACATTTTTTTTATTGGTGAAAGCCATTATGAACCAAAAAGAATAGAACAAATTCTTTCTGAAAATTTAAAAATATCATTAGATGAATATAGTGACTCAAAATATATAATTTTAATCCCTTCATATATAGAAGATGAATTAAATTATATAAATGAAACGTCAGAAATTATAAAAGAAAAAAGTGATCAAAAAATTATTTTTATTGATGGATTAAAAAACAAAAATTTATTTAATGAAAATCCATTATTTTCATGAAATGTTAATTATATATATGACATTAATGATTTGAATGGATTTCCCGGAAAGAAGAATCAGAAGAAAAGAAATCATTTAAATTATTATTTAAATAACTTTAAAGATAAAACGATTATAAAAAAATATGCCAATGATAATTTTAATGAAGTGATCAATTTTTTAGAAAGAGAAATCACTTCTTCAGAGACAAGTTCAAAAGAAGAAAAAATTGCATATAAAGAATTATTATCAAATTTTGACAAAGAAAAAATGTCTGGAATAATTGTGTACTATGATAATGAAATAATTGGATTTACATTTGGTTACTCTTATGATAATTATTACGAAATCATAATTGAGCGCTGCTCAAAAGAATTCAGAGGGTTGTATCAATTTATAATTACAGAAAATATTAAATTAAACATAGACACACAAAAAATAAAATATATCGATAGACAAGATGATATGGGTGAAGAAAACTTGAGAAAATCAAAGTTGTCTTATAATCCTATAAAAGTTATAGAAAGTAATGTATATAAAATAGAAACTAAAAGTACTCACTAAACAATATTTCTATGTTGTTGTCAAGTATCTTAGTTTCTATTTTTTCTTCATTATTATCAATAAAAAACTTCTTGTCTAATTTTAAATTAGATCATATTTTTAATTGATTATCTAAATTAGATATTAATTTGATTAAATCAATTAATTCATAATAAAAACATTCTATTATTTCATTATTAGATATAATTGCATATGCTCTTTTTGACATGATAATTTTGTCTCGTCCTGCAATATGCATTTTTAATAATCTTTTATTTTCTTTTTCTGTTCTGTATGAATAATTTTCTATTTTATTTATTTTTATAAAATCATTTCTGATTCTATTGATTAAGTTGTAATCTATAACATCTAGCAGTTCATCCTTTTTTTTGTGTAGGATTTGGTCATTTCTTAATGTATATGAATATTTATATGAACAAGGATTAAAATTAAATGTTTTATAAACATCTCAGTTATATGCTTGAATAAATATTTTGTACAAACTATTATTTTCTATTATTTCTTGTAAATATTTTTTCATAATGCCTTTATTACGATACGATTCTTTTACAGAAACTCCAACTATAAATTTAGCTATTTCTTTTTCCTTATTAATTATTATTCTTTTATTTACAAGACACGTCATAAAAATTAATTCATCATCTTGATATGATCCATATAATACAAATTCTTTTTTATATTGATTAAAAAACATATTTGAAAACGATTCACTATCTTTAAAGTTTTCATCATATAGTTTTTTAGCATCACTAATTTCTTTTTCAGTTTCTAAAATTTTTAACATCTTTTATAGTCCTAAAATATTAATTATTAGTATTCACCCGAATGATCTAGCCTATTTTTTGATTTATTGCATTTTATATGAACAGCTCTAAGATTAGAAAATTTTTTATTTCCGCCTTCAGAGACAGGGATTATGTAATCAACATTTCAAGCATATTCACTTTTTCTAAGTTTTTCTACGCTATAATGTGAACCATACATCATAACACCACCACATATAGGACATTTTTTATGATTTTTAGGATTACAATTAGGTTTATTACAATCACATTCTTGTGCATCTTTTCAAAATTTCATTGTATTTTCTTTGTAAGTCATTAAGAACTCCTAAGATTTAATTTAATATTATTATATATAACAATTTGTTGATTCAATTTGATTTTATATTTAATTAGTTAACCCCAAATAAAGATAAGTTTTTATTATATAAATTGCACTAACAAATATTTATAGGAATTTTTTAAATATTTTTATATAAAATTTAAATACTATGAATATCAAAAAAAATATGTATTTTTATCACAACGGAAAGACAATTCCGTATGAATTAACATACAAAATAAACATAAAAAAAATAATTTTAAAAATTGATAGTAAAAACAAGATGAAAATATCATGTCCTTTTTATGTTACAGAAAGGGACATTAATAATTTCATCTATTCGAATATAGATAGAATAATGGAAATTAAGGAAAAGAAAGATGAATCAGAAAAATTTAATATTCAAAAAAATAATTTTACATATTTAGGTCAAAAGCTCAAAGTCGATGTTTTTAGAACGAACGGAAACAATACATTCTCATATAAAAATGGTGTATTAATGATAAATCTAAATGATAAAAATAAAATGTTTAATGTTATTAAAAAATTTTACAACAAACAAGCCAAAAAAGTAATAACTAAAAGAATAGAAGAACTATCTATAAAAACAGGATTAAAGTACAATAGTATTAGTGTAAAATGGATGGAATCAAAATGAGGACATTGTGATTCATTTAAAAACATTGTTATATCAAGTAAATTACTAATTCATGATTGAGAGAAAATAGATTATGTTTTAATTCATGAATTATCTCACACTGTCCACTTTAACCATTCCGATGAATTTTGATCATTAGTATCAAAATATATACCTAAATATAAAGAGATTAGAAAAGAAATGAAAGGAATTTAAAAAATGGAAAAAATTGAATTATTAGAGAATCAATATATAGAAATAGCTAATGAATTATCTATTACTATCAAACAAGTAAAAATTATTATAGATCTCTTAAACAAAGACAATACTATTCCTTTTATAGCAAGATATAGAAAAGAGTTAACTGGTAATTTGAATGAAGAACAAATTTTTGTAATAAAAAAAAGATATGATTATGAAATATCTTTAAATGAACATAAAGAGAAAATAATTCAAAATATCACCAACAAAGGTAAAATGACAGATGAATTAAAACAACAAATTATTAATTGCAAAAAAATATCAGAAGTCGATAATATTTATAAACCTTATGTCGAAAGAAAAAAAACAAGAGCAGCAGAAGCAATTAAATTAGGACTAGAACCTTTAGCAAAATATTTATTAACCCTTCCAAAAGGGTCAATAGAAGATGAATTAAAAAAATATAATACAATAGGAATAGAAAAAGCAATTCAAGGTGCAAAAGATATAATTGCAGAAATTGTCGCTGATGATATTGAAATTAGAGGAATCTTAAAAAAATCAATTTTTGATTATGGATTTATAAAAACAAAATTAAAAAAACAGGAAAACGATGAAAATAAAGTTTACAAGATTTATTACAATTTCAGTACAAAAATAAAAAAAATATTTGAATACCAAGTAATGGCTATTTCAAGAGCTGAAAAAGAGAAAGTTATTAGTGTTAAATATGAATTTGATAAGTCATTTTCTATTAAACAAGCAACTTGAAAATATACAAAAAATTATGTTTCTGAAGCAACAAAATTGATTGTTGATTCAATAAATGATAGTTTTAATAGATTATTAATTCCATCTGTAGAAAATGAAATTTGATCAGAGTTATACCATAAGGCAGAAGAAAAATGCATAGATATTTTTTCTAAGAATGTCGAAAATATTTTACTTCAGCCTCCTATGAAAGAAAAAAATGTGTTAGCTGTTGACCCCGCTTTTAGAACAGGATGTAAATTAGCACTAGTTTCATCAAACAATGATTTAATATTAACCAGTACTATATATCAAAATGAACCATTCAATAAAATTGATGAAGCAGAAATAATACTAGAAAAAATATTAAAAGAAAATAATGTAGATATTATTGCAATTGGAAACGGTACAGCAAGTAGAGAAACAGAAATTTTTATAAATAACTTTTTGAAAAAGAACAACATCAAAATACCTCATGTTATTGTAAGTGAGGCTGGAGCATCAGTGTATTCAGCAAGTGAAAATGCTAGAAAAGAATTTCCTGATTTATCCGTAGAAAAAAGATCTGCTATTTCTATTGCTAGAAGAGTTATTGATCCTCTTTCTGAGTTAATCAAAATAGATCCTAAATCAATAGGTACAGGTCAATACCAACATGATTTACCTAAAAAAGATTTAGATAAAAATTTAAATTTCGTTGTAGAGAAAATTGTTAATAGAATTGGTGTTGATATAAATACTTCATCTATTGATTTATTAAAAAGAGTTTCTGGACTAGATTCAAAATCTGCAAAAGCAATAATTGATTATAGAAGCGACATTGGAAAAATAAATAATAGAGAAGAGATTAAAATCATACCAAAAATAACAAAAAAAGTTTTTGAACAATCATCAGGATTTTTAAGAATAAAGAATGGTTCTAATTTACTAGATGAAACATCAATCCATCCTGAAAATTATGATATTGCTAAAAAGATAATCAAAAATTTTAATATTAATTTGTTAGACGATAATAGCAATTTATTAATTTCAAATGATGAAATTGAAATTTTTTCTAAAAAAAATAATTGTTCAATTGAACTTGTCAATGATATTGTAAAGTCTATAAAACAAAAGAGAAGAGATTATAGAGATGATTTTAGAACACCTTTATTAAGACATGATGTACTTGAATTTAAAGATTTAAAAATTGATATGGAAGTATCTGGAGTTGTAAGAAATGTCGTTGACTTTGGAGCGTTTGTGGATATAGGAATCAAAGATGATGCTTTATTACACATATCAAATTTTAAAGACAAGGAAGATATTTATTCAGTTGTTTCAATTGGACAAATATTAGATTTAAAAATTAAATCACTTGATGAAGATAGAAAAAAAGTAGAAGTTAAATTTGCATAAACTAAAAAATATAAATATCTATAATGTTAATGAATATGTTTCCAAGAAATGTAATTCCAACCAATAGATATTGTGTTTTTTTAATGTTATAATAAAGAAAAAGAAATAAATATGCTAAAAAAAATTATAAAAATATTATTCACATGTTTATTTATTGCATTAGCAATTTTCATGGTTTTATTTTCATTGAATAAATTAGATATAATATCTTTAGATTTTTCATTTTTACATGGAATACCAGGATGAGAAAAAATTGCTAATTTAGAAAGTGAACATATGATTCCTTTTAATAGTCTTGTATTTGGTATGTCAATATTACTTGCATACATTGCTTTAAATATAATATTATCAATGATACCAATATTAGGAAAAATAACTAAGATAGTAGTAAAATTTGTTATCGGTTGATTATTGATTTTTGCTTCGGTAGTTCTAATTATTTTTGGAACAGTAGGAGTATTAGGATTAATACCTGGCTTATAAAATTTATTGATCAAGTATCGAATAAATATGTAGAAAGTCAATTGAAAATTAATTAATAATTAAATGTAGAAAATGATGTTTCCTTATTAGTGATGAACTTGCTAATAGGGATTTTTATTTCGAAGCAATATACATGAAAATTTTTTAATGAAATAATAGAACAACATGTTTATTTTTGGTATAATAATAAAGCATATAAGAAATCTTATATGTAGCATGTGGAAGAGTTGTAACTCGTAAAACCACGTAGAGAACAAAAAAATGAAAGGAGTTGCTCGTGGCTATTAAAGATCCAAATTTAGTAAGAATAGCTAAAATTGAATTAATTGGTGGTCAAGCTAAACCAGGGCCTGCATTAGCATCAATTGGTATTAATATGGCTGACTTCACAAGACAATTCAATGACCAAACAAAAGATAAAAATGGGGAAGTTATCCCTTGTGTGATTTACGCTTATAAAGATAAATCATTTAAATTTGAAACAAAAACTACACCAACTTCAATTTTGCTTAAAAAAGCAGCAAAAATTGAATCAGGTGCGAAAAACCAATTAACAGAAACAGTTGCTACTATTTCAAAAGAACAAGCGTTAGAAATTGCAAGATATAAAATGCCTGACTTAAATGCAAATGATGAAGAAATGGCTTTAAGATTAGTAGTAGGAACAGCTAAACAAATGGGTATTAAAATTGAAGGTTTAGATTTAACTCCAAAGAAAAATGAAGGAGGAAATAAATAATGAGTTCAAAGAAAAATACTTTTGAATTTGACAAAAATAAATTATACACAGTTTCTGAAGCTGTTGATATTGCAATTAAGAGTTCAAAAACAAAATTTATTTCTTCAATAGATATAGCAATTAAATTAAACCTTGATACTACAAAAGCAGAACAACAATTAAGAGGTTCTGTTGCACTTCCAAATTATTTTGGAAAAGTGTCTAAAATTTTAGTTATCGACTCTGGACTAACTCAAAAAGATGCTTCAAAATTAGGGGTTGATTTTGCAGGGGCTGAAGATAAAATTCAAGAAATCGAAAGAGGATGACTTGATTTTGACGTTATTATTACTACTCCAAAAATGATGCCTGCATTAGCAAAATTAGGTAAAATGTTAGGTCCAAAAGGTTTAATGCCTAACCCTAAGAACGGTAACGTAACAACTGATATTGAAAAAACTATAATTGAATTTAAAAAAGGGTTAAATCAATATAGAACTGATAGTTATGGAAACATTCATATGTTAGTTGGTAAAACAAATTCAGATCCTAAAAAGGTTGCTGAAAATATTGAGTTTATTATTAATTTTATAAAATCAAAAAGACCGTCAACTGTAAAAGGTACTTTTATTCAAAATATTTCAATTTCATCAACTATGGGTCCAGGAATAAAAGTAATTATTCCTCAATAATATAATTTAAATCACATTTCATTGTTTCTAATGAAGTGTGATTTTTAAGTTATTATGAATATTATTAAATATAGAATTATAATTAAATATGTAAATATATGAGGAATTATGGAAACAAGAGTAAAAATATATAAAAAATATCGTGATCAAATACAAAAAGAAGCAGAAATAAACAATAAATTAAAATATAAAAATAAAGATATTTT
The DNA here is from genome assembly GCA_949283985.1 of uncultured Mycoplasmataceae bacterium. Taxonomy (GTDB): domain Bacteria; phylum Bacillota_I; class Bacilli_A; order Mycoplasmatales; family Mycoplasmoidaceae; genus CAMREV01. The sequence continues at coordinate 26,528 of CASDUM010000027.1, forward strand.
ACTCTTAGAAAAAAAGATGTTAAAAGCTAATATACAAAATGATGACAACTTACTTATTTCTAACATAAATTCCATAAAACCAAAAGCATTAAATGATATTAAAAAAATGAATGAATTTTGCGATTCAATTCCGATTAATAATATATCAGATGATTTTAAAAATATAGAAAGTAACAAAGGAATAATTGAACATATAATAGATAAAAATGGTGAAATAAACAAATTTTTTCTTGAAAATAATGAGCAATTTAATGAAATAAAAGATGTAATTAAAACTATATCAAAAAAAGAACAAAGTATCGATATTTTAAATACAAATTTAAAAGACAATAATAACATAGAAAATAATTGACTTCATGATATGAGGTCATCTAATGATATTGAGTCATTACTTGATTTAAAAGAAAATTCAGGAAATTTTAATAAAAAATTAGGATGATTGAGATACGTTTTTTTTAGTTCTATATTTTTATTTATATTATTGTTTATCTTAATAATTATTTTTTTATTTATATAGGAGAATAAAATGAATTATATTATAGCTATAGATGGTGTTGCTGGTTCTGGAAAGAGTACAGTATCAAAATTATTATCAAAAAAATATAATTTGTTTTTTATTTCTTCAGGGAAATATTATAGAGCAATCACATACTTATATAACAAAAATAACTTTCATGAAATTAATGAAGATTTTATAAATTTAGTAAATGAAACAAATATTAAATTAGATAATGATTCTATTTACTTAAATGGAGAAGATATATCTAATCAAATAACTGATGAAATGATATCCAACAACATTTCATTAATAGCAAATAATGAAATAATTAGAAATATTGTAAATCAAAAGATTAGAGAATTTTCAAAAGAAAAAGACATAATAATGGATGGAAGAGATATAGGTACAGTAGTTTTTCCTAATGCTAATTTAAAAATATATATAACTGCTTCTTCATGAGAAAGAACAAAAAGAAGAAAAAAAGAATTATTAGAATTAAATAAGAAAGTAAATATATTTTCAATATGAAACTCAATCGTTAAAAGGGATTATAAAGATAAACATAGAAAAATTGCCCCTCTTATCAAATCAAAAGATGCAATAAAAATATCAAGTACTAAGATGTCTATTGAAGAAGTAGTGAATGAAATATCTAAACACATAAAGAGATAGTTATGAATAAAATAGCAATAGTTGGTAAACCAAATGTTGGAAAATCAACATTTTTTAACAGAGTAATTAAAAAAAATAAATCAATCATTGATGATTCCCCAGGAGTTACTAGAGATAGAATTTACCATAAAGCGGAATGATTAAATAGAGAATTTATATTAATTGACACTGGTGGATTGACTGTTGATGAATTTGATTTTAAGTCAAATATTGAACATCAAGTAAACCTAGCAATTAAAGAATCAGACTATATTATATTTCTAGTATCAAAAAAAGATGGAATTGACAAAGATGATTTATATGTTTCAAAATTATTAAAAAAATCAAAGTGCAAAAACGTAATCCTTGCTGTTAACAAATGTGATTCGAATAAAAATTTTGATGATAGTGAATTTTATAAATTCGGATTTGGAAAACCATATTTTATTTCATCGACTCATGGTATAGGCATCGGTGATTTATTAGATAAAATAATTTCAATAGAAAAAAAAGAAAGCAATGATGAAAACGATTATTTCGCATTTTGCATTATTGGTAAACCAAATGTAGGAAAATCTTCTTTAGTTAATTCAATTTTGAACGAAGATAGAATGATAGTGTCTAATATATCAGGGACAACAAGAGATGCTATTGATTCTACTTTTATAAGAAATAAAAAAAAGTACATGATAATTGATACTGCTGGAATAAGAAGAAAAGGAAAAATTAAAGAAAATGTTGAAAAGTACTCAATTTTGAGAGTAAATCAATCTATTTCAAGATCAAAACTTATAGTCTTAGTTATAGATGGTTCAACGGATATTACTGAACAAGATGAAG